>NZ_JVEL01000586.1:0-821 GCF_001076875.1 Serratia sp. 506_PEND | reverse complement strand
AACCTGACAGCATAAACCCACCATCAAGATAATCATCCTGCATTTTATCAGGCTCACCAGACAACCTGGCGATCGGGGATGCCTTTTTGATGAAGCCGTTGGCGTCAACGGTAGTATTGCTTGAAGTCCACAATGACGACCAAACAACTTTTGATGGGGCCGCTATTGTAGAATTACCTACCCACGCTTGGTTTGTCACTGACAAGGCAAAATAAGTACTCGATGGCCCACCATCAACGGGTAAAACCAATACGCCGCCAGCTGCACCGCCAGGCCTGTTGGCAGTCGCAGTGGTATAGCGACGAATACATGATTTATTATCTGTAGAAAAGATATCAGCAGTATGAACAGGGCCAGAAGCAAACCCAGCATTAATACCAGCTTTTATCAGCCGCGTTCTGCTCGCTGACCTTTGCCGATGCTGCCGATGCTGCTGATTTGTCGGCGGACAAAGCCGCCTCTGCACGCAGGCGATCGACGGTTTGCACAATCTCAGGCGTGATGTCGCTTTCCCCTGGACGACGCAGGAAATCGTTGAGTGTGCCGGGTAGGGAGTCAGTATAAACCTCTATTGTACCTACACGCTCTGGCTGAGCACCATAGACAGATACAATTACCTCGTAGGCACCTGGCTCCACATTTAGCGAATACCGACCGGTATCATCGGTGACAGATTGCGACTTAGCAAAATTCAACACCGTGGATGATGTTTTCATTGAGCGCATCGTAATCGTTACGCCAGCCCGAGAATCACCGTAAGGCCCCTTCAAAACACCGCTAATTACCACCATTATTTATCACTCCCAGATTTAATAATGTAA
>NZ_JVEL01000585.1:0-19621 GCF_001076875.1 Serratia sp. 506_PEND | reverse complement strand
GTTGTTGATATCCAGCGCATCGGAGATGTTTTTCGCCGTGCTGTCGCTGAATCCCGCCATGTTGTCGGACATGAACTTCTGCTCGCCGCGGCTGGTGCTGGCGGTCAGGTTGAAATCGATCAGTTCGGAGAACGGCGCGTAGTGGTATTTAAGGTAGAAATCGTCGCTGTCGATGTGGCGGCGGGTGATTTTATTCTGGTAGCTGCGCGCCGACAGTTCGATACTGTTGAAGGCATCCGGCTTGATGTCCACCTTGAACAGCTGGGATTTCGGGTTCTGGCGGTAGGTTTTATCGACGTTGAACATCTCGCTGTCGAAACCGGCGCCGTTTTTGTAGTTGGAGGTGATGGAGCTGCCGCTGATCGCCGCCATCGCCCCCAGACTGCCGCCGTCGGCAAAAGCGGCGGTTTTGGCGCCCACGGCGATCATGCCGCTGCGGCCAATGCCGTTATTGCCCACCGAGAATTTGGTGCGCACGCCGAACGGGTTATCGGAAAACACCACATCGTCCACGCCGATGGTGCGGAAGTTGGCGCTACCCGCCAGGGCGTTCACCCCGTCGGAACCGGTGGCGTTGCCGCGCGCCACGTCGACGCCGACGATAAAGTTAGGATCGATCAGCGCCCCGAACTGGCTGGTGGGCAATCCCCCGTGCGCCGCGTCGCTCGGCGAGTTGCCGTAGTAGTTTTGCGTGATGCCGTCGACCATGGTGTTGACCCGGCCAAAGCCGCTCAGGCCGCGAATATTGACGCTGACCGATCCCTGGCCGGGATCGATCTGGGTATAGGTGCCCGGCATGCTGCGCAGAATGCTGTCCACCGACTCCAGATTTTTGTTTTCGTCGCGCGAGCTGAACGCGCCCGGCCTGGCCAACGCCTCTTTTTCGCTGCTCTTGCCGCCGTCGGCGGCCGAGACGTTGAGCGGGCTGAACGCCACGCTGCCTTTATTATTTTCCGCCTGTTCCTGCGCGGCCGCAGCCGGCCCGTACAGCGCCAGTCCCGCGCCGATCAGGCTCGCTATCATTTTGATTTTCATATATCCCCAGAAATAGCCAATAAGGTTTGATGGCCGACAATGCCCAGCAAAAAGTCCGCCGAAACGCGCGGTAAAAGATTGTTATTGTTTTATTGCGCCGCAGCGTGCCGCGGCGCTGAAGGTTATTTCTGCGCCTGCCGATCCGCCGCCAGAATAAAGGCGTACTCCAGCGCGCCGTTTTCCAGCCGCGCCAGGCGGCCCGATTTGCCGCCGTGGCCGGCGGTCATGTCGGTGGAGAGCAGCAGCAGCGAATCGCCCTGTTTGAAACGCCGCAGCTTCGCCACCCATTTGGCCGGCTCCCAATACTGCACCTGCGAGTCGTACAAACCGCTGGTGACCAGCAGGTTCGGATAATGCTGCCTGCGCACGTTGTCGTACGGGCTGTAGGATTTCATCAGCGCATAGGCGGCCGGCTGGTGCGGGTTGCCCCACTCCTCGTATTCGCCGGTGGTCAGCGGAATGCTGTCGTCCAGCATGGTGGTCACCACGTCGACGAACGGCACCTGCGCCACCACCGCGTTGTACAGCTGCGGCGCCTGATTGATCACCGCCCCCATCAGCAAGCCGCCGGCGCTGCCGCCCATGGCGTAGATGCGCCCCGGCTGGCCATAGCCGTCGTTGATCAGCGCTTGGGTGGCGTCGATGAAATCGTTGAAGCTGTTCGGTTTGTGCGTCAGTTTGCCCTGTTTGTACCAGCGCTGCCCTAGCTCGCCGCCGCCGCGCACGTGGATCAGCGCATAGACGAAGCCGCGGTCCAGCAGGCTGATGCGGTTGGCGCTGAACGCCGGATCCATGCTCATGCCGTAAGCGCCATAGCCATACACCAGCAGCGGGTTATGCCCGTTTTTGAACAGCGATGTGCGGTACACCAGCGAGACCGGCACCTTCACGCCGTCGCGCGCCGCGATCCAAATGCGTTCGCTGTGATACAGGCTGGGATCGACGCCTTTCACTTCCTGTTGCTTGAGCAGGGTGCGCTCGCCCTTGTTCAGATCCCACTCATAGGTGCGGGTCGGCGTGGTCATCGCCGAATAACCGTAGCGCAACCGATCGCTGTCCGGCTCCGGGTTATAGCCCAGCCAGGCCATGTAGCTGGCGTCGTCGAACGGGATGGCGCGCTCGGTTTTACCGTCCCAGCTGATTTGCCGCAGCTGCACCAGCCCGTTGGCGCGTTCCTGCACCACCAGCCAGTCGCGGAACAGGCTGAAGCTTTCCACCTCGTGCTGCGCCTGCGGCGCAATCAGCGTCTGCCAGGGTTTGCCCGCCGCCGCCGTGCGGTACAGGCCGAAGTTCGGATCCTGATGGTTGGAACGCAAATAGAACTCGCCGCGGTAGTGATCGAGATAATACTCGCGGCCGTTCTGCCGGGCGGCGAACAGCTGCGGCTCGCGCTGCGGCTGGCTGGCGTCGATCAGGCGCACTTCGGAGGTGGTGTTGCCGCTGATGGTGAGTATCAGGTAGTCACGCGAAGAAGAACGGCTGAGGCTGAGGTAGAACGCCGGATCGTTTTCCTGATACACCAGTTTATCTTCCGCCGGCGGCGTGCCGTACTGATGACGGTAGACCTGATACGGCAGCAGCGTTTGCGGGTGGTTGCGCACGTAGAACAGGGTTTGGTTGTCGTTGGCCCACACCATGTTGCCGGAGGTGTTTTCCAGCGTTTCCGGCGACCAGCGTTCGCAGCCTAACTCGCGCAGGGAGATGCGGTATTGGCGGCGGCCCTGCAGATCTTCGGCCACCGCCAGACGGCGGTTGTCCCGGCTAATGTCCATCGCCCCCAGGCGATAGTAAGCGTGGCCGGCGGCGCGCTGGTTGGCGTCCAGCAGGGTTTGCCACGGCGCGTCGGCGGTGAGCGCCTGGCGTTGATACCGCGCGAAATCTTTACCGGCGGCGTAGCTTTCCTGATAGCGATAGCCGTTGAGCTGATACGGCACCGAACGATCGTCAGGACTCATGCGGCCCAGCATCTCCTGATACAGCGTGGCGCGCAGCTTCTGGTACGGCGCCATCATCTGCTCGGTGTAGCGGTTCTCCGCCTTCAGGTAGTCCAGCACCTTCGGCTCTGTTCGGCTGTCGTCGCGCAGCCAGTAGTAATCGTCGGTGCGCGTCTCGCCATGCGCCGTCAGCGCTTTCGGCGCGCGTTCCGCCAACGGCGGCTGCGGTTGCGCCAGCGCGGCGCCGGCGACGCCTAAAGAAAGCCAGAGCGCGGCCGCAATGCGGCGACGCGGGGTGAATAACAGCGGATTCATAATCCCTCACGAAGTTTGAAAAGGCGGACGGCGGCGAGGCGGCGTCTGCGGGCATTAACGGCGGGCGTTCAGCTCCGCCAGATTGAAATCGATCGGCATCCTTACCCTGACGGCCCCCTGTTGCAGCATCTCCGGCGGCGGCGGCGGCAACGGCTGCGCGCGCGACACCACCGCCACCGCTTCCCGATCCAGCGACGCGGTGCCGGAACGCACCAGCAGGATCACGTTCGATACCCGCCCCTGCGCATCGACGCTGAAACTGACCTGCGGCATGCCGCTGCGCCGGCGGCTGCGGGCATCCAAAGGGTAATCCTTGATGCGGTTCAGTTTGCCTTTCACCAGGCTCTCCCACGACAGTTTGGCCTGCGCATTGCTGTTGGCGTCGCTGTTGATCGGGGCGGCGGTCTGGTGGGAGATCGTCTGCGCCTGCGGCGCGGCGGCGCTGGACGCGGCGGCATTGCGCGTCTCTTTGGCCTGTTCTTGCGGCTTCGGCTGCGCTTTTTGCGGGGGACGGTGTTCAGCGCGCTTCTTCTGCGCCGTCACGATTTTTGCTTTATCGGCGCGCGCCAGCTTGGGCAGATCCGGCTGTTGCTGCTGCTCCGCGGGCTGCGCCGCGGCGGACTCCGCCTGCTGCACGCCCAGCGGCAACGGCTTGCTTTCCGGCGCTTCAATCTGCGCCGCCCAGCTCATCATCACCGCCGGCGGCGGCAGCGCCACCGGCTCCCGCGCCGTCTGCGGCCAATAAAACAGCAGCACCAACGCCGCGTGCGCCGCCAGGGCGAGCAGCAGGCCGCGCGCCCAGCGCGGCTGCGGCAGCTCAAAGGCCGGAAGGGAATAAGACTGACTTAACATAGGGGCATTAGCTTGTTTAATTGCGAATGATTGCAGATCACATTTACTAATGATAATCATTTGCAACTATAATTAACACCCCTTTTCACTGCCTTAACGTATTCATTTCACTGATGGTGTGATCCACAGGTAGTCTGCGGTGTTCGCATCGACCTGTACGCCCGGCTCCGCCAGCATCAGCACCGTCGCCGCCGCCGCCGGTTGCAGATCCCGCACGTGCAGCGGCACGCCCACCGATTTGGCGGCGTGATAGCCGCCGGCGATCAACAGCGCGGGCGTGGGCGCCGCCAGCAAACGCTCCGCCATGCGCCGATCGCGCTGCTGCTGGATCGCCAGCATCGCGCGCAGTTGGTCGGCCTCAATCTTGCCGCCGTGCGAAGTGCGGATGGTCTCTTCCAGCGCCTTGCGCACCGCCGGCTGCGCCGATAGCTGCCCCGCCGGGAACTGCGGCTGTTGATAGAACGCCGTAATCTCGCTGCGATCCAGGTTGGCTGACCACAGCGGGTATGGCGCGCGCATCGCCGCCATCGTCACCCCGCCATACAGTTCCCACTTCCAGCCCGGCTGCCAGGCGATCAGCTCCGCCACGCGGCCGTCACGCACCGTGGGGTCGCTCTGCAACCACTGTTTGACCTTGTCTACCTGCGTCTGCTGGTTCGGGTTGATCATCTCCATCAGCACGCTGCCCTGCGGCCGCCGCTGCGGCAGTTGCTGCACCAGCCATTGCTCAATCTGATGGTGGTAAGGATTGTCATGTTTTTCCCCGACGATCACCCGCGGCTGCTGCGCCAATCGCGTCAACAGCTGCTCCGGCGTCAGGGCCGCGCCGCTGTGCAGATCGGTGATGCTCCCCAAACTCGCGACGTCATTGGCCGGCGCCTTCACCGGCGTTTGGCTGCAGGCGCCGAGCGCCAAGGCCGCCAATAAAATCAAATATCTCATCATGTTGCCCCATTATCGAAAATGGCGACATTATAGATAATAATTATCATTTGCATATAGATCCGGCTTAACGATTTTTTTACGCGGCTATCGCCGGTGGCGCATTGCGTTAAAAAGGCATTACGGGTATAACCAATAGCCATTCAGATATTTAGACGTCTATACGGATAGATTATTATGCACGCATCGGCGCCCGCCGCAGGGCAGTTCAAACGCAGCATGAAGGCCCGGCACCTGGTGATGTTGTCGCTGGGCGGCGTGATCGGCACCGGGCTGTTTTTCAACACCGGCTACATCATTTCCACCACCGGCGCGCTCGGCACGCTGCTGGCCTACCTGATCGGCGCGCTGGTGGTGTATCTGGTGATGCTGTGCCTGGGTGAGCTGTCGGTGGCGATGCCGGAAACCGGCGCCTTTCACGTCTACGCTTCGCGCTATCTGGGGCCGGCCACCGGCTATGCCGTCGCCTGGCTGTATTGGCTCACCTGGACAGTGGCGCTGGGCTCCAGCCTGACCGCCGCCGGATTCTGCATGCAGTACTGGTTCCCGCAGTCGCCGGTGTGGCTGTGGTGCCTGATCTTCTGCGCGGCGATTTTCCTGCTCAATGTGGTGACCACCCGCTTTTTCGCCGAAAGTGAATTCTGGTTTTCGCTGATCAAAGTGGTGACCATTCTGGCGTTCATCATTCTGGGCGGCGCCGCCATGTTCGGCCTGCTGCCGATGAAAGACGGCACCCCGGCGCCGTTCCTGCATAACCTGACCGCTTCCGGCTGGCTGCCGCACGGCACGCTGCCGATCCTGATGACCATGGTGGCGGTGAACTTTGCCTTCTCCGGCACGGAACTGATCGGCATCGCCGCCGGTGAAACCGAGAACCCGGAGAAAGTCGTGCCGCTGGCGATCCGCACCACGGTGATCCGCCTGATGCTGTTCTTTATCGGCACGGTCTTCGTGCTGGCGGCGTTAATCCCGATGGATCAGGCGGGGATCGTCAAAAGCCCGTTCGTGCTGGTGTTTGAACGCATCGGTGTGCCTTACGCCGCCGATATCTTCAACTTCGTGATCCTGACCGCCATCCTGTCGGCGGCCAACTCCGGCCTGTACGCCTCCGGGCGCATGCTGTGGTCGCTGGCCCACCAGCGCACCTTGCCGGCCTACTTCGCCCGCGTCAATGCGCGCGGCATTCCGATCAACGCCCTGACCTTCAGCATGCTCGGCGGCGTGCTGGCGCTGCTGACCAGCGTGATCGCGCCGGACACGGTGTTCGTCGCCCTGTCGGCGATCTCCGGCTTTGCGGTAGTGGCGGTGTGGCTGAGCATCTGCGCGGCCCACTATGCTTTCCGCCGCGCCTACCTGCGCAGCGGCCAGACGATAAGCGGCCTGAAATACCGCGCGCCCGGCTATCCATTGACGCCGATCCTCGGCTTTGCGCTGTGCCTGCTGGCCTGCATCGGGCTGGCGTTCGATCCGGAGCAGCGCATTGCGCTCTACTGCGGGCTGCCGTTCGTCGCCCTGTGCTACCTCACCTATTTCCTGACCCGGCGCGCCGGGCAAAAAAATGCTTTGGGAGAACAACATGTCGGTTAACAACCCCGTCGCCCGCCTGCTGGCCGAACAGCCGACGCTGATCCTGGACGGCGCGCTGGCCACCGAACTGGAAGCACGCGGCTGCGACCTGACCGATCCGCTGTGGTCGGCCAAGGTGCTGATTGAAAATCCCGAGCTTATCTATCAGGTGCATCTCGATTATTTCAACGCCGGCGCCCAGTGCGCCATCACCGCCAGCTATCAGGCCACGCCGCAGGGCTTCTTGCGCCGCGGCCTGGATCAGGATCAGTCGCTGGCGCTGATCGCCAAAAGCGTGCAGCTGGCGCAGCGGGCGCGCCGCGATTATCTGGCCGCGCACCCGCAAGCGGCGCCGCTGCTGATCGCCGGCTCGGTGGGCCCGTACGGCGCCTATCTGGCCGACGGCTCGGAATACCGCGGCGACTATCGGCTGGCGCAGGATGACTTCATTGCCTTCCACCGCCCTCGCCTCGCCGCGCTGGCCGCCGCCGGCGTCGATCTGCTGGCCTGCGAAACGCTGCCGTCGTTCGCTGAACTGCAGGCGCTGCTGACGCTGTTGCAGGAGTTCCCGACGCTCGGCGCCTGGTTCGCCTTCACCCTGCGCGACAGCCAACACCTCAGCGACGGCACGCCGCTGACGGAGGTCGTGTCCGCGCTGCGCGGCAACCCGCAGGTGCTGGCGATCGGCATCAACTGCATCGCGCTGGACAAGGTCGCCCCGGCGTTGCGTCAACTGAACGCGCTGGCCGACAAGCCGCTGCTGGTCTACCCAAACTCCGGGGAGCACTACGATGCGGTCAGCAAAACCTGGCACGCCTGCGACGGCGAACACGGCAGCCTGGCCGATCAGGCGACAGAGTGGCACGCGTTCGGCGCGCAATTGATCGGCGGCTGTTGCCGCACCACACCGCAGGATATTCGCGCCATCGCCGCGCGCTGCAAGGCATAAAAAAGCCCCCGGCGCCAACGGCGCAGGGGGCCAGTCACTCAACCCGGGCTTACAGCGGTTCGGTCTGGGCTTCGACCACCGCCAGCGCCACCATGTTGACGATGCGGCGCACCGAGGCGATCGGCGTCAGGATGTGCACCGGTTTGGCGACCCCCATCAGCACCGGTCCGACGGTCACCCCTTCCGAGCAGGAAACGCGCAGCAGGTTGTAGCTGATGCGCGCCGCTTCCATGTTCGGCATGATCAGCAGGTTGGCCGAGCCTTTCAGCGGGCTGTCCGGCATCAGATCGTGGCGGATGCTCTCCACCAGCGCGGCGTCGCCGTGCATTTCGCCGTCGATCTCCAGCTCCGGCGCCAGCTCGTTCACCAGTTCCAACGTTTTACGCATCTTGCGCGCCGCCGGGCAGTCAGACGAGCCGAAGCTGGAATGAGACAGCAGCGCCACCTTCGGTTCGATGCCGAAGCGGCGCACGGTTTCCGCCGCCATCAGGGTGATCTCCGCCAGCTGTTCCGGCGTCGGATCGTCGTTGACGTAGGTGTCGGCGATGAAAGTGTTGCCGCTCGGCAGCAGCAACGCGTTCATCGCGCCGGCGACGTGCGCGCCTTCACGGAAGCCGAACACATTCTTCACCACGTCGTAATGCTCGTGATAGCTGCCGATGGTGCCGCAGATCATCGCGTCCGCTTCGCCGCGGTGCAGCATGATGGCGGCGATCAGCGTCGGGTTGCCGATCACCGCGCGGCGCGCCTGTTCCTGCGAAACGCCGCGGCGTTTCATGATCTGGTAGTACTCGCCCCAGTATTCGTTGAAGCGCGGATCCGACTCGTTGTTCACCACCTCGAAATCTTTGCCCGGCGTCAGCTGCAGGCCCAGCTTTTTCAGGCGCATCTCGATCACGCTCGGGCGGCCGACCAGGATCGGGAAAGCCAGCCCCTGCGACACCAGCTCCTGCGTGGCGTGCAGCACGCGCTCTTCCTCGCCTTCCGCCAGCACCACCCGCTTCACCTCTTTGCGCGCCTGCGAGAAGATCGGTTTCATGAACAGGTTGGTTTTGTAGACGAACTCCGCCAGCTTCTCCACATAGGCGTCGAAGTCTTCGATCGGGCGCGTCGCCACGCCGGAATCCATCGCCGCCTTGGCCACCGCCGGCGCGATCTTGACGATCAAACGCGGATCGAACGGTTTCGGAATGATGTATTCCGGCCCGAAGGAGAGATCCTGATCGTCATACGCGGAAGCCACCACGTCGCTCTGCTCCGCCAGCGCCAGATCGGCGATGGCATGCACGCAGGCCAGCTTCATCTCTTCGTTGATGGTGGTGGCGCCCACGTCCAGCGCGCCGCGGAAAATGAACGGGAAGCACAGAACGTTGTTCACCTGATTCGGGTAGTCGGAACGGCCGGTACAGATGATGGCGTCCGGGCGCACCGCTTTGGCCAGCGGCGGCAGAATTTCCGGTTCCGGGTTGGCCAGCGCCATGATCAGCGGATCGCGCGCCATGGTTTTCACCATATCCTGCGTCAGGACGCCCGGGCCGGAGCAGCCGAGGAAGATGTCGGCGTTCGGGATGGCGTCGCCCAGCGTGCGCTGGCCGTTATCCTCGATGGCGTAGGCGGCTTTGGTCTGCTCCATGTTGGCGTCGCGGCCTTTATAGATGACGCCCTTGGAATCGCAGACGGTGATGTTCTGCTGACGCAGCCCCAGCGCCACCAGCAGGTTCAGACAGGCGATGGACGCCGCGCCGGCGCCGGACACCACCAGCCGCACGTCGGAGATGTTCTTCTTCACCACGCGCAGGCCGTTGAGCACCGCAGCGGTGGTAATGATCGCCGTGCCGTGCTGGTCGTCGTGGAATACCGGGATCTTCATGCGCTCACGCAGTTTCTGTTCGATGTAGAAACACTCCGGCGCCTTGATGTCTTCCAGGTTGATGCCGCCGAAGGTCGGTTCCAGCGCGGCGATAATGTCGATTAACTTGTCAGGGTTATGCTCATCCACTTCGATATCAAATACATCGATACCGGAAAACTTCTTGAACAAAACGCCCTTGCCTTCCATCACCGGCTTACCGGCCAACGCGCCGATATTGCCCAGACCCAGTACCGCCGTGCCGTTGGAAATCACCGCCACCAGATTGCCGCGCGCGGTGTATTTGTAGGCCGCCAGCGGATCTTCGGCGATCTCGAGGCAAGGCGCGGCGACGCCCGGCGAATAGGCCAGCGCCAGATCGCGCTGGGTCGCCAACGGTTTGGTAGGGGAAACCTGGATCTTCCCTGGGACAGGAAACTGATGGAAATCAAGGGCACTCTGTTTGAGCTGTTCGTCCATTATGGATTCCTTTGTTTTTTGCTTTTATGTTGAGGTAAGGCTTTGAGGCTGCGCCCTGCCGTGGGCCATGGCGCCCAATTACAATGACAGGGCACAGCCTTGAAGTATAGTGAGAGAAACATCACAAACTTTGAAGCGCGCCATAACCTTGGTCGAAAGAGCGTTTTAAAAGTAAAAAAAGAAGATCTGCGAGGCGAGCAGAGAAACGCCGCCGTCAGCGCGGCGGCAGCGTGGCGCGCCAGGCGTTGAGCGTCTCCACCTGGCCGGCGCAAATGTGTAACGAGGTTTGTAACGCCAGGGCATAGCTTACCGCATCGCCCCAGGTCTCCCCCTGCAACTGCGGCTGCTCACAGGGAGCGAATACCGACTCAGGGGGCAACAGCGGCACGGCCTGCGGCGCCGGCGGCCGGGCGCAGGAGCTCAAACACAGCGCCAGGCAGAGGCTGAGCGGCGCAGGGATCGTTTTTAATCGCTTCACGGTATTTCCTCTGATAAGCCTCGTGTTGTTGGCGCAACTGCCGTTCCTGCCGCTGCTGCGCCGCCATCAGCACGCGATTTTGCGCATCCTGTGTCTGCAAGGTGGCGATAAGCCCCGCCTGCTGCGCCAGGCTTTTTTGCAGTTCCGCCGCCTGTTGCCGCGCAGACGCCAACTGGTGCGACAGCAGCGAGCTGTAGCCACCCAGGCAGATGGCCGCCAGCAACAACAGCAGCAAGCCGCCCTGCATCAGTTTTTGCAGCCAGCCGCTCATGCCGGATAGTCCCGGAACGGCAGTTGGAAGTGCGGGCCATCCTTGAGGGTTTTCCATTCGCCGCCCCATTCGACGTTGATGCCGCATTCACGCGCCGCGCGCCGCACCGCCACCGCAATCTGCGCGTAGTAATCCCACTCCCAGGAGGCCACGCCCGCCGGCATCGCCACCACGTCCACCGCGTGCCCGGTCAGGTGGCGGCTGCGCAGCGTTTGGCTGTTGCCGGCGCGCACCATTTCCCGCTGGCGCGCCATGCTGCGCAGCCCCTCGCTGACGGAAAACGGCACCAGCGAATAACGCAGCGCCAGGCGAATAACGCGCACCAGATCCGGGTGCACGCCGCGCAGGTTCTCTTCGCTGCGGGCGGTAAAACGAATCTCTTCAATGTCATTTAACATTTTTAAACCCCGTCTTTTTGCCGATGAATTTTTTAATTAAGGCGTTGATGTAATCCGCCCCCATAAAACCAATCAGTACGCTGGCCAAATTCGCCCACTTTAATTCCAGGCCCATCAGCGCCAGCGCATCGCGCACCGTCCAGGCCAATAACGCGCACATCGCCGCATTCAATAAACGGCGCCGAATGCCCACGTTGCGGTAGGCGCCATGTAATAGCGCCATCACGCCGGCCAGAATGGCGTTCAATACCGGCTGAAGATATTCACATACTCGCTGGACTATTAAGCCAACAGCGTCAGGCCCTATGCTGGACATAGCTCATCTCCTTTTTATTTTTAATTAAATGCCAATCACGGCCGGCGGGACATCGGATACTCAGAATCTAGTTAAGGATGCTATTACAAAGCAAATGAATAAATACAGGCCCTATGGTCGAATTCATTCACGCTGAACGTTGGCACAACGCATAAAACGCCAATGCATGCGGCAGTTAATAAAAATTCATTCTTATGGTGATTTATTTCGACTTTTATTCTCGAGGAAAATAAACATTAATGGCGACGGGGAATATTCCCCCATTGAAAAACATCCACTCTGGAGAAATACCATGTCCACACGCAAAGCCGTTATTGGGTATTATTTTATTCCGACCAACCAAATCAATAATTACACCGAGACCGATACGTCTGTCGTGCCGTTCCCGGTTTCCAACATCACGCCGGCCAAAGCCAAACAGCTGACGCACATTAACTTCTCGTTCCTGGATATCAACAGCAACCTGGAATGCGCCTGGGATCCGGCCACCAACGACGCCAAGGCGCGCGATGTGGTCAACCGTTTAACCGCGCTCAAAGCGCACAACCCCAGCCTGCGCATCATGTTCTCCATCGGCGGCTGGTACTACTCCAACGATCTGGGCGTGTCGCACGCCAACTACGTCAACGCGGTGAAAACCCCGGCGGCGCGCACCAAGTTCGCCCAATCCTGCGTGCGCATCATGAAGGATTACGGCTTCGACGGCGTGGACATCGACTGGGAGTATCCGCAGGCGGCGGAAGTGGACGGTTTCATCGCCGCGCTGCAGGAGATCCGCACCTTGCTGAACCAGCAAACCATCGCGGACGGCCGCCAGGCGTTGCCGTATCAGTTGACCATCGCCGGCGCCGGCGGCGCCTTCTTCCTGTCGCGCTATTACAGCAAGCTGGCGCAAATCGTCGCGCCACTCGATTACATCAACCTGATGACCTACGATCTGGCCGGCCCCTGGGAGAAGATCACCAACCACCAGGCGGCGCTGTTCGGCGACGCGGCCGGGCCGACCTTCTACAACGCACTGCGCGAAGCCAATCTGGGCTGGAGCTGGGAAGAGCTGACCCGCGTCTTCCCCAGCCCGTTCAGCCTGACGGTCGACGCCGCCGTGCAGCAGCACCTGATGATGGAAGGCGTGCCGAGCGCCAAAATCGTCATGGGCGTGCCCTTCTACGGCCGCGCCTTCAAGGGCGTCAGCGGCGGCAACGGCGGCCAGTACAGCAGCCACAGCACGCCGGGCGAAGATCCGTATCCGAACGCCGATTACTGGCTGGTGGGCTGCGACGAGTGCGTGCGCGACAAGGATCCGCGCATCGCCTCCTATCGCCAGCTGGAGCAGATGCTGCAGGGCAACTACGGCTATCAGCGGTTGTGGAACGATAAGACCAAAACCCCGTATCTGTATCATGCGCAGAACGGGCTGTTTGTCACCTATGACGATGCCGAGAGCTTCAAATACAAAGCGAAGTACATCAAGCAGCAGCAGCTGGGCGGCGTAATGTTCTGGCATTTGGGGCAAGACAACCGCAACGGCGATCTGCTGGCCGCGCTGGATCGCTATTTCAACGCCGCAGACTACGACGACAGCCAGCTGGATATGGGCACCGGCCTGCGATATACCGGCGTCGGCCCCGGCAACCTGCCGATCATGACCGCGCCGGCCTATGTGCCGGGCACCACTTACGCCCAGGGCGCGCTGGTGTCCTACCAAGGCTACGTCTGGCAGACCAAGTGGGGTTATATCACCTCGGCGCCCGGCTCAGACAGCGCCTGGCTGAAGGTGGGCCGCCTGGCGTAAGCCGTAAAAAAACCCCGTAGCCGAATGCTGCGGGGTTTTCATTGAGTTAACCGTTTGATTTTCGCGTCCCTTCGTCTCTATTCCTTCAGTTGTGGCACCATGGATAACCGCCATCCCGCACCACTTCGCGGCCCATCAGGCTGTAGACATCGCTTTTGCGCGTCAGCCGCTCATGCCACCAGTTAAACCCGGCGCCCTTGCTGGCCGGATGCCACGCCAGCCAAATCATTTCGTCCCCCTTTTGCATCTCCACCGGCACCGTCACCAGTTCACCGCTGGCCAGTTCCTTTTCAATCAACGCAGGCGGCAGAAAAGCGTGGCCGATGCCGCGCTTGAGCAGCGCCAGATTGCTTTCCACATCGCATACCACCAACTGACGCTGCAAGGGCAGCGTGCCGTGATTGCGTTTAGGCAGCTCATGGCTGCTGTCGGCGATCGCGACCACGATGTCGTTCAGCCGCTGCTTCTTGCATACCGGCGTTCTCTGCGCCGCGAACGGGTGGGAAGGCGACACGCACAGCACAAAGTCGAGCTTGCCGAGCATCAGGGTTTTGGCCTGCACGCTGTCGGGGATTTGGCCGATGGCGATGATCAGGTCCGCCCGGTTGTTCTTCAGCGCATCCCAGGTGCCGTTCAACGCTTCCCGCTGCACCGAGATATTGGCGTTCGGGCAATGCTGAATATAGTCGCGGATATCCTGCGTCAGCGTTTCCAGCGGGAAGAAGGTGTCTACCGCCAGGCGGATATTATTGTCCAGCTTGGGAATGTTGCGCACCCGGCTTTCCAGATCCTGCACCGCATTTAATATCCAGCTGCCCTCCTGCAGGAGAAACTCCCCTTCATCCGTCAGGGTAATCATGGGGCCATTACGATGAAAAAGTTTCACGCAGAGTTTGCTTTCAATATTGGAAACCCGATAAGAGATCGCCGAAGGCGTTTTATGCAGCGCCTCCGCCGCCATAGAGAAAGATCCGGTGTTCTTGATGGTGCTGATTATTTTAATCGCGTCCAGGGATAATCTAGTCATACAAATTCCTCTTTAAAATAAAATAAGAAAAATGACACTAAATTCCCAAGGTGGTGGCGCACAAAAATCGATCAAATCAAACAAGGGTACTCAACGCAACAAGCAATATACTTCATAAATGAGAGCGCTATCTTAAATACTATTCATCACTACTTGATATAAATTTCATCATAGCGCCGTGCTTTTACACTGTGACAGTTAAATAAATTCGGCCTAACGATCAAAGATCGTCATCATAATATTTTTCGTTAATAGCCGGTAAAACATTCCAATCTACGGCCAAACCAGAATGGTAAAAATAAAACAAGCCGACAAGAAGGGTTATTTCCAATTGCGTTATTAGTCTCTCATTTTGTCGGTGAAATACGCTCAACTTACAACATAATTTCAGTCAGGAGTGACTTATGAACAAAACTTCCCGTACCCTGCTCTCTCTGGGCCTGCTGAGCGCGGCCATGTTCGGCGTTTCGCAACAGGCGAATGCTCACGGTTATGTCGAATCGCCGGCCAGCCGCGCCTATCAGTGCAAACTGCAGCTCAACACGCAGTGCGGCAGCGTGCAGTACGAACCGCAGAGCGTCGAAGGCCTGAAAGGCTTCCCACAGGCCGGCCCGGCTGACGGCCACATCGCCAGCGCCGACAAGTCCACCTTCTTCGAACTGGATCAGCAAACGCCGACGCGCTGGAACAAGCTCAACCTGAAAACCGGCCCGAACTCCTTTACCTGGAAGCTGACCGCCCGTCACAGCACCACCAGCTGGCGCTATTTCATCACCAAGCCGAACTGGGACGCTTCGCAGCCGCTGACCCGCGCTTCCTTTGACCTAACGCCGTTCTGCCAGTTCAACGACGGCGGCGCCATCCCTGCCGCACAGGTCACCCACCAGTGCAACATACCGGCAGATCGCAGCGGTTCGCACGTGATCCTTGCCGTGTGGGACATAGCCGACACCGCCAACGCCTTCTATCAGGCGATCGATGTCAACCTGAGCAAATAATCGGTCAAATGAGGAGATCGTTGAGGGTTCAGCCTGGCGCTGAACCCTTTTTTTTTGCAGGTGCCGCTATTGCGACATGTTGAGGATAGTGCGCACATTGAGCGCGCTGGTGGCGATAATGTCGATGGCGCCAGTGCGCAAAGCGCCCAAAATCGCCAACGCCTTGGTATTCTCGGAAGCAATGGCGATCACGCAAGGGATTTTGCGCAGCTCATCAATGCTCAGCCCGATCACTCTGTCATTCATCACCGTGTCGACATGCTGCCCCTGAGCATTGAAAAAGTCATAGCCGGCGATGTCGCCGATCACGCCCTGATTAAGGCTGGCGTCGATAATCTCGTGCGGCGTAAACCACCCCAATTTCACCATATAGCTGTTTTCATTCATGTCGCCAATGCCGACTAACGCCACATCGGCCTTACGCGCGCGGTCCAGCGTTTCCTTGATCGTGCCGTTCTGCATGAAGGCGTCTTTCAGCGCGCGATTTTCGACGTAGGCCGGCGCGTAAAGCGTCTCGCTGCTGCCGCCGAACTTCTTCGCCAAGCGCCGACTGATATGGTCGGCGTTGATCGCATCGCCCGGACGGTGGGTGCCGCCGATGCCGCAGATGAACTTGCAGTTGCGTTCCGTCACGCTGCCGACGTGATCGGCGATCGCCGCCACGTTGCGTCCCTGGCCGACCGCCAACACCATATCGTCTTTCAGCGACATCGCCAGATAGTTGGACACCAGCGCAGCCACCTGCCGACGCTGTTCCTCTTCGTCCTGATGGTCGAGCGCGATCAACGCGCGGCTGATGGGAAAACGCTCCATCATCTGCTGTTCCAGCCGGGTGCTGAATACCGGGTGATAACGCACGTTGATCTCGACGATGCCTTCTTCCTTGGCGCGCTTGAGCAAACGACCGACTTTGATCCGTGAGATGCCGAATTTTTTGGCGATCTCTTCCTGCGTGATCTCATCCTGATAATAAGCAACGGCGATTTCGGTCAGCAGTTCGTTATCCTGGGACACAGTTTGTTTTTCCATCCGTTAGACGTTTCCCCACGGCAGGCCGGTTGATGATGGCGGAGGGACGATACACGCCCCTCCGACAAGGCTGAATGCCCGCTAGTATAACGCGATCAGGCGGCAACGGTATTCAGTCGTTGTTCCACCTCGTCCGCCAATCGAGTCAAGAGCAGGCAGCAAGATACCGCGCCGGCGTCCAGTACGCCGCGCGAACGCTCGCCCAGACGGCTGGCGCGGCCGATTTTCGCCACCAGCTCACGCGTGGAATCGCGCCCGCGTTCCGCGGCGATCCTCATCTTTTCCAGCGCTGCGGCGAAGTCGTCACCGCGCCCGGCCGCCTGCTCAAACGCCGCCACCGCCGGTATCAGCGTATCCATCAGACACTTGTCGCCCACGCCCGCGCTGCTGATGTCCTGCAGTTCGCTCAATCCGCCGTGCAACATCGCCAAAAATGCCTGCTTATCCAGCACGCTGCGCTCACGGACGCTCTCCGCCATGCCCATGAACAGGCTGCCGTACAGCGGCCCCATCGAACCGCCGATGCCCTCCATCAGCGCATCCGATACCGCATCGAACGCCTGCGCCAGCGTGAGCTCGCGGCCGCGAATGGCATCGCCGCACATCGTGAATCCCTTCGACATATTAATGCCATGGTCACCGTCGCCGATGGCGCCGTCGATTTCGCTCAGGTATTCGCGGTTGCTGACAATGGTTTCTATCAGCCCCGTAACGATCTCACTGCCGTACCGGGTTGAAATTTGTTCCGTCATGATTCACTCCACCTGGGTTAAGCCTAAAGATTGCGCCGGCATGTCCAGCAGCGTTTTCAGTTCGTCATCCAGCGTCATCAGCGTCAGCGTCACGCCCATCATTTCCAGCGACGTGAAGTAATTGCCGACGTAGCGCCGATGCACCCGCACGCCTTTCGCCGTCAACCGGCGCTCTATTTCGGCATAATAGATATACAGCTCCATCACCGGCGTGGCGCCAAGCCCGGAGATCAGCAACGCCACCTCCTGGCCTTGTTCCAACGGCATATCGTTGAGCACAAAATCGAGCATGGTGCCGGCCATCGCCGACGCCGACTGGATCGGCGATACCTCAATGCCCGGTTCGCCGTGATGGCCGATGCCGATCTCCATCTTGCCGTCTTCGATATGAAAATTGGGTTTGCCGACTGCGGGAATGGTGCAGGAACTGAGGCCGACGCCGATCGAACGACACCGGTCGATGGCTTTTTGCGCCGCGCCGATCACGCCGTCCAGATCGTATCCTTTGGCCGCCGCCGCCGCGCCGACCTTCCACATCAGAATTTCGCCGGCCACGCCGCGTCGCTTGTCCCTCTCACTGGCCGGCGCCGAGGCGACGTCATCGTTGGCCACCACGGTTTTCACCCGTATGCCGGCCGCCGTGGCCTTCTTGATCGCCATCTTGACGTTCATGTTGTCGCCGGCGTAGTTGCCGTACAGGCAAGCGACGCCCGCACCGCTGTCCGCCGCCTTGAAGGCGTCGAGAAAAGCCCCCGCCGTAGGCGATGAAAAAATCTCGCCAATCGCGACGGCATCCAGCATGTTTTTGCCGACATAGCCCAGGAACGCCGGCTCATGGCCGGAGCCGCCGCCGGTGACGATGCCCACTTTGCCGGCGATCGGCGCAGGCGGATATTTCAACACCCGCGCATTGTCGGTGGCGGCGTAATAGTTCGGGTGGGCCAGCCTGTAGCCCTGAATGGCGTCTTCCACTACGTGATCGGGATCGTTAATGATTCTGTTCATCGCGGCCTCTCTGTCGCCTGAATAAGAAATTATTGAATGGTGTAACCGCCGTCGACCACCAGGTTGGCGCCGGTGATCATCGCCGCCGCGTCACCGGCCAAAAACAGGGCGCTGGCGGCGATATCTTGCGGCTCAGCAAAGCGCCGCAGCGGGATTTTCTGCTTCATCTGCTCAGCCACCTCGCCAGACCAGGCCTTACGGCCCAGCTCCGTCAAAACCACGGTGGGTGAAATGGCGTTGACCCGCACGTTGTGCGGCCCCCACTCCAGCGCCAGCACCTGGGTCAACCCGATCACGCCCGCTTTGCTGGCGCAATAGGCCAAGTGATTAGGCAAAGCCACCACCCCGGCCTGCGAGGCGAGATTGATGATGCTGCCGCCGCGCTGACTAATGAAACGGCGCCCTACCGCCTGGCAGGTAAGAAACACGCCTTTCAGATTGACCGCCAGGGTTGCATCCCACGCCGTTTCCGGCAGCTCCTCGGCCGGATGCAGCGCGACGATGCCGGCGCTGTTGACCAGCACGTCCAGCCGCCCGAAATGCGCCTCAATCTGCGCCACCGCTCGCTCCACCGACGCGGCATCGGTGACGTCGGCCACGACGCCCAGCGCCGCCTCGGCGTCCAGCTGTCGCGCCACTTCCGCAACCTGCGGCGCCCGATCGAGCAGCGCCACGCGCGCGCCGTTTTGCAGATAGCGTTCGGCAATCGCGAGACCGATCCCTGCAGCACCGCCGGTAATCAGCGCCACCTTGCCCTGCAGCGAGAGCTCGCGCGGCGCCGTAGTTTGATGATTAATCATAAATTTCCCCTTAAAACTGTGAACTTCACGATCGGTCAGGATATTTTCGCCAAACTCGCGCCGCGTTCTTCCTGCGCCGTCGCGCTTTCTTTCGGCAGCGTGACAAATTTCATCAGCACGCCGCTGAACAGGTACAAGCCGGTAAAGATCCAGATCACGCCAACGGCGCCGAGGCTGCCGATAAACAGCCCCACCACCGCCGGGCCGACAAAGGTGCTCAGGCCGGCGCCCAGATTGAGAATCGACATCGCCGCGCCCTTATTGTCCGGCGCCAGCGACGGCATGATGGCCGACAGCGGCACGAACGCCGCCAGGCAGGCGCCGAACAACCCGGCGGCGCACACGGTCAGCAGGTAGTTGGCGCCAAAGAATTGCGGCACGTAGTAGAACATCAGCGTGGTCAAGGCGCAGCCGACGCAGCCGAACCACATCACCACATTGCGCCAGCCGAGCCCGTCGCTGATCACGCCGAAAATCAGGTTGAAAATGATGTTGACCGTCCACAGCGCGGCGTACATCTGCAGCCAATGCGTGCGGGTGAACCCCATATCCATCATGTACATGGGCATGAATACGACGAAGCCGTAAGCCGCAGAGGTATTAATGGTGCGCACGATGCCGCCCAGGCCGATCTTCGGGTTTTCAAACGCGATGGTGATGCCTTTCAAGACGTAACCCAGCGACGCTTTTTCCCGGTTGCCGCGCTGTGCCGCGCCGTCGTCGCGATTGAGCATCAGCGCAATCACCGCGCCCAGCACGACGAAAATCAGCGCGCTCCACAGCGTGTGGATCTCGCCGAGATAAGGCAGCATGATGCTGGAATACAGCACGCC
>NZ_JVEL01000584.1:0-2080 GCF_001076875.1 Serratia sp. 506_PEND | reverse complement strand
AAAAACCCTCGTAAGTTGACGAGGGTTATTGTGTTTTTTTTACTGAATACGGAAGAGTGGAACAAGGTGAGAGGGAAAACCTCAATCAAACGGTAATTGCGGTTGATCCAGCGCTTGCAGTTTCCGATTGGCAATCACCTTCATTGCTTGCTTGTAGGTGACCTTATGTCGGGGGCACAACTGAGTCAGCGCCATCAGTACCGACTCTCCCTGATCGCGCAGTGCGTCAAACTCAGCCAAAAACTGACGCCAGAAATACTCTCGCAGGGCACGATAGCAGTTGGGAATATAAATCTCCTCACCACCAAATGCACTCATTAATTTGAGGGTGTTTTCTTCACCTATAGCTTGACGCAACATATCCAACCTAACATCACCTCGCGCAAGAATTCCTTTGTTTACCGGCATTGGCACGCCACCTAATGCCTCAACCAGATCCATGGTAGCCTCAAGTCCAATAACATCAACCAGGGCCAGCGCAGAGTCTGGCAACAAATCGCGGATACCATCATAGACCTGGATCATGTCGGCCTCCCGTTGCGCTTGGCATCATACTGGAGAGCATTCATCACCGCGATCAGTTGCTTGGTCGTGAGCCACTCAAGCTTCTGCTGGTCGAACATGCGCTTACCCAGCGCCTCCGCATACCCCCAGGGGCGCTTGGCCTCCGCAAGCAGAGCCTCAATCTTACCCAAAACCGCTTTTTTCCCGATGGCCGCGTTGGGCTTGCGACCATATTTTGCTGTTGAAGCGAAGCCCTGGTCACGCATATAGAGCACCACGCGCTCCAGCTCCGCCTCGGAACAATCGCGAGCACTGCGCTTACCGGTCACCCGCGCCAGAACGGCGCGGTAGGTCTCATCGTCCCAACCCAGGGCTTTTTTACCGGTGTGGATCACTTTAATGAGATTGGACATAAATCCCCCTGAAAATATTTGCTGAGTATTTATTGTTGCGGGTAACGCGCACCCGCAATTAGGGTTAGTTTGAACTACGATCCAGAAGGCGATATAAGCTCAGTTCATTTTGACCGCACAGAACAGCTGCTTTATTCGCCTCTTCAAGAGCAACCCGCATTTCCTTATCAGCCTTAACAATCTCCTGCATATCAAGAGAAAGGTTATCCATCGTAATGGCTGGTTCTGGTTGCTCTTTGAGATTGCTTAACTTAGCCGCAAAATTGTGCAGTAACGCATAACGACGCTGTGCTGCATCTTTCGCTTGCAACGAATAAGAGGTGAATTCCCCTAACTTTGCGTAATTAGCCATTTTGTTTACCTTATATAAAATAAATAGTTGAAAATACTCAGCAAAATTGATTATACAGCAACAACCACTGAGCGCCCATTACTCGGCGCCATCCTTACCAATACTCTTTTTGAGACGATACAGCCCTCCGAGCAATGCGGCGAAAATCAGCAGCAAGACGACGGACGGCCAGAATGTTGAAATGAGCATCACATCAAAGAAATCATCCCCGTCCCGCGTGGCGATCCAAAAGACCACAAAGAACCCAGTGAGATATACAATAAGCTCCCACACCTACTTGTCCTCCTCGACGGTGAAACCAGCTAGCCGAATCTCGCGCTTAGCCAACGTGATGGCATCCTCAAACGCCTTTTCTTGCTCAGTCCAATAGCCGTTCGTTTTGGGCAACCGCACCGGCGTAGCCAACCTGACCTCCAGCTCGGCGATGCGCTGGCGAGCCAAAAGCAGATCGCTTATATCCTTCTCCCAACTTTCACCTCTAAGCTCTGCAAGTCGCTTCCAGCTATCCAGATTTTCTTCAATGCGAATGCGGTCAGCCAGCATAATGACGCCCATTGGCCACAGCAGCATCACGACCAGGAACCCCACAAAGCGTGGCGAACGGCGAAGCAGACCCAACTCGCGCACCGCATCGGCATGGCAGTACCCCAACCAGAAGTAGTACCCCCCCAAACGGAATAATAACGAACAAGGTCATACTGCACCGCCTTCAGCCGCCACCGGCTCCAGATGCTCTACCGACACACCGCCGGAACGGTCATTGACCAGCACGACAACGTCACCATGCCCCAGCGCCCAGGCTTCTGAGCGG
>NZ_JVEL01000583.1:0-7646 GCF_001076875.1 Serratia sp. 506_PEND | reverse complement strand
TCGTACCGGTGCCGGTCACTTCATCCACGGAGTAAATTTCGGTATGACCGTCCTGAAGCAGTTTCGGGCGCAGCTGATACTCACTTTCCAGGCCGTTTACCCTCAGCGGGTCCGCGTCCAGCGTGAACAGATTTATCACCGGCACACAGTGCAACCGCAGGGCATCGGTGGCTACCGGCAAATCGGACGGCCACACCCGGCTGAAAACCGCCTCAATATCAAAATGGGTGATACCCGGTGGGAATGTGATATTTTCCAGACCGTTGAGGTGCACAAACATAAACTTTTCGCGGAAGGTGAAATACTCCAGCAGAAGCTGATAGCCACTGAAGGCGCTGCCCCCCTTCGGCCACAGGCGGTCCTCATCGGTAAAACCACCGGGTGAGAACCCGCCGTCCAGCAGGATACGCTCCCCGGACCCCGGCAGACGCAGATACAGCGCATCCAGCCGCTTTGTCAGCCAAAGGTGCAGCGAACTGCTGACCGGGGCATCGTCGGCCAGATACAGGCACAGGCGCTTCAGGTCAGTCTGCGCCCAGTCAATCTGCGGGGCACAGGCAAAGCGGGTAATGAGCTTAGAGCGCCCGTCCGGCTCAGCAGTCAGGGTGACGTTTTGCACCGTGAGTGGGTTAAGCATCATGGACCGGGTGGTACGATAGCGACAGACGGTGTTTTTAATGCCTACCGGGCGGGAGTACACCTCCAGCCCGTAGGGAACCTCTTCGGCAATCTTCATCTCCCGCAGCTCTGGCATGAAGCCCACCACCGACAGGGAGGNCATGTAATGCGGCCAGAGCATGCTGACCAGCCCTTCCGTCAGCTCCGGCAGGTCGTCATCGATTTTTTGCCGCAGACGTCCCATGGAAAAAGCAAAGCCTTCAAACAGGCGCTCAACATACGGGTCCGGCGTTCCGGCCTTATCGAGATCCAGCATGGATGCCCGGTCCGGGTGAGTCTGAGCGAACTCTTTCGCGGCGTCACGCAGGTAACGCATTTCGGCGTCAAAATAGCGCAAGGTTAAATCTTCCATTATTTGTCATTTCTCTTCAGGATTAACCGCACAAAACAAAGGCTCTGGCGGGATCAAGCGCCACCAGTCCGGCCAGTAGCGATTCCATCTCCGGCTGTAGCCGCGTTTTCTCCGCTTCACTGCGCCCGGCCTGCAGACGCAACAATTTGAGTTTTCGTGCCTTCACCTCAAACAACAGCTCCGGCTCCCACTGTTGCAGCGTCAGGTTGCCCGCCTGCGCATTCAACTCACCCAGCAGATGCAGGGCCAGCGTGTTTTTACCGTACTGTTCAGCAATACGAGCCATCAGCAACTGCATCAGCCAGCGCTCCCGACGGGAGTCCACACCGGGGCGCTGTTGTAACCAGGTCAGAGCCGCTTCCACACCGTCGCTGTCGGCTTTTTCCATGGCTTCTGCTTCCCGCGCCAGAATATCGTTTTCGGTGGTGCTCGCCGTGTTGAAGGAGGGATCCTGCCAGTCAGCCGCATCATTCAGTACCTGCTGACGTATCCAGTTCAGTGTCACTTCATCGGCAAAGGGAGAACCATCATTAAAGGCCAGTGCGTCCAGACCGGGCAGGCGACTGAGCAGCCCCTTCAGGTCATCCTGGATTATGGCGGCTTCCGTCTCACGGCCCGACTTCAGCAATGCCTGATGGATATACCACTGCACATCCAGCCACAGATGGCCGGCTCCGCGTGAGAACAGGCTGTCTGCCTGCTCCCGAAGTTCGCTCCAGCACTGCTGCTGATACAGCCGTTTCAGAAGTGCACGGGCATCCGCCCTGGGAGGCTCAACGCGGGTGCGGCCATCCCCCTCAGACGGCGGCAACTGCTGCAGCGTGTCATGACGCAGCGTCTTCATCAGCCGGTGTGCAGCAAGCCAGCCTTCAGGTTGTTCGTTAAGCCAGGTGGTCATTTGTCGGGCCAGGTCCAGCAAGTCACGACCAGAAGCAATGGTTGCTCCACCCGGGAGTGACGAAGTACGCATGGTCGTTGCGGATATGCCGGGTGCATCACTGGCTGAGTTCTGCGGTATCACGGCATCCGCCCCGCCGGATGTCATCAGCCGGGACGCCAGCGCCGTGTACAGCGCACCGATCTGTAGCCGGGGTTCGCCCTCCTCAGGCGTGGTTGTTTTTACTATTACCTGCAGCGCCCCGGCGATACGTCGAGAATCCGCCACCGAGGCTTCAGGATACAGCGCCAGGCTGTCCAGCATCCGCGTCCCCGCCAGCCAGTCCAGTGCCGCTGTGCGGGGACGCTCGCGCAGTGGATGAAGCTGCGGACCAAAACGCTGCAGAAGTGCTGCCAGCAGATCCAGTCCGTCAGCCAGACCGGCTTCGCCATCCATCGCAAGCCTTGCCCAGGTGTACCAGGCCACCACGCGAATATCTTTCGTCACGGTGGTCAGCAGTTTTTCACACAGACGACAAATCTGTTCCGGATCTGTGCCGGACAGCCTGTCCATCTCCTCGCGCAGTCGCTGAAAATCATCGTCGTAGCCGGGATCATCGCCGGTGGGGGGCTGTTCCGAAACCGGTAACAACCAGTTCTCCCACAGCGTCAGGCGCTGCTGAGTCTGTTCAGACAGCGTACTCGGTTCGGCCTGACAGGCCTCCAGCAGGGAATGCAGCGTCGCCATCAGTCCGGGTCCTCCGTCTGCTCATCCGCCGTGGTCCGGTCCGCGTGTGTATCTTTGACAACGAAGACGGTGTCCGGCAGGGTAAAGTGCCGTAATTTCAGCAGCACCAGTGGTCCCTCACCGGCTTGCGTTCGCAGAGTGTAATTCAGCGCCCGCCCGTCCTGAGCATCCCAGCGCAGCCGGTAACTGCTGTTCAGTCCGGGATACCCCTTAACCTCTGCTTTATCCAGCAGACGGATAAGCCCCCATTCTCCGGGTAACTCCGCATACGCGCGGGTACCGGCCTGCACGCTTATCCAGCTTAACGAAGCCCCCGGTGACGTTGTATCACCCGGCCAGTTGAAGTGTTTCCAGACCGGCATCTGGTTAACATAATTGAGCGTCTGACCGTCGGTGCGAAAATCGGTCTCCACCACCCCTGCAGCCGTCCCCGGACGCAGGTCAAACTGCAGGCGGGCCGTATCCGTCGTGAACGCCACATCAGAAACATGGCTCAGCGTGTTAATCGCATCCAGAAATGCGGGGTTAAAGGTCAGCCCCTGACTGTTAAGCGAGTCCGGCACCCAATGACTCCCCTCCTGATGCAACACGCCGTTCAGACTGGTCTTCATGAATGCGGCCACCCTGCCGGAGTCCGCATCGAGGTATTTTGCCAGCAGCGTCAGTGACGCGTCGCTGTCGGTGTCCTTAAAAGGATAGCGCCCGCCAAAGGCGCGGTTCCAGTCGTTCACCACCGATGCACGCCACTGTGCGTTCAGACTTTCAGCAGCCGGCGTCAGGACCTGCTGCCAGGACTGTGCCATCGGGCGAACAAACAGGGTCTGCCCAAAGCTGCGCCACTCCTGACCCAGCTCTGCCGCCACCAGACTGCCGTAGTTCTGGGTGTCCGTTAAATCTACGCTCTTCCCCTGAAACACAGCCTGGGCCAGCGCCTGCATCATCGCCTGCGGGTCCGTGGCGTCGGTGACCTGCTGCAGGTGCAGGCGTACCTGGGTAACCCGGGTCAGGAAGGTCTGCAGACTCAGGCGGCTGTCGCTGTTGCCGTCGGTCTGTTTGCCCGTCAGCGCCAGTACCGGACCGAAGGTGTCATCCAGCGGGCCGCGCGTGGCAGCGCTCTGGTCAATGGCCGGAACGCTCTCACGGGACAACAGATTCTTAGCGGATTTCACCAGTGAATCGGTGATGGCGTCTCCTGTTTCGCCGGTATGCCCCTGCACGTTCAGAGTGTTCATCAGCGCAATCAGCGGCGACTGACGCACATCCGCCATCAGGGTAAGCTGATCAATGACATCAGAGAGCGTCGGTGCGGGTTGCAGTCGGATGCTGTTGAGAAACGAAAGCCAGGCACCGCTGAAATCGGCAAAATAGCGGTCAGTCAGCTGTTGTTTCAGTGTCTCAGGGGAGACCTGCTGTGAGGCGGACGTCTTGCTGTCGGTCAGCACCCAGTCCATCTCATCCCGGCGCTCTTTCACCACCTTTTCAATCGCAGGCTGCACAGCATTTTCCCAGGCCTGACGGGTGAACATGCCCGGCACCACAGCTTTTGTGGTGTAGAGCCTCGCCACGTCCGTCTCACCGGTCATGTCCTCCAGACGCATATCGGCGTAGAGGTGTGACACCTGTTTCAACACCTTCTGGTACAGGCCCGATTCACTGTTGCGCATCCCCGTCAGGCGAACCAGCAGCCCACGGGTGGTGCTGACCAGTTCATCATCGTTATTTAAGCGCCACTGCGGATGCGAAGGTAAGGCGGCGGCATAAAAAGCCAGCAGGGCAGGCCCGTCTCCCTGCCACTCTCCCGGTTTAACGCCCTGGCGTGTCGGCCAGTCCTGCATCAGCGTGTCGCGAAACCAGGCCGGGTCCATTTTGTCGGGGCGGTTCAGCATCAGCCAGAGTTTGAGCTGGTTATAGCTGGTTTTTGCCAGAGGAGCCCGCTGCGGGCTGTCCGGCGGCAGTTGTACGAACGCCTGAAGCTGCGAACGCAGGTGTTCAGCCGCCGCATCCCGAATCAGCGGCAGTGCGCTCTGTGCGTAGCGGGGAAACGCCGCGTCAAGCAACGCGTTATTCTGGTTAAGACCGGCATGCAGATACCAGGGGGCACCGTGCGCCTCGCGGTACTCCAGACGGGCCAATGTCTTCTGCAGTGCCGTCAACGCCTGCAGCCGAACCGTCAGGGACCGATGCGTATCCAGGACCGCCTGCACCTGCTGTTGTGTACCAGATACCAGCGCGCGGTTAGCCACAAAGGAGACCCCCATCGCGACACCACACAGTGCCATCGCGGAGGCAGCAGTTATGGCCGCGAGTTTTATGCGCCCCCCGTTGAGTCCCGCAGGCCTGAGTGCGGCAGGGAGCTCCCGCACCGTTGCTGGCAGCACGTCCCAGCGGTTGTCTTTTGCCCAGTGGTGCTTCACGCTGCGCTCAGCCCCCACGGAGGGCGGGCTGAATATAACGCCGGCCAGCGGAAGGGGGCGGTGCGGATTCAGCCACTGTGCCAGCGGCTCGCTGACGGATTCGGGGTGGGCCGACAGACGGTCAGCCAGTGTCAGCAGAAAGTGATGTTCAGTGTCGCTGCATACCTGCTGAACGCCCCGGCGTATAAGGTCAGACACCAACGCCTGCAAGTGCGTGGTCAGCGCCTCCAGGCGACAACCGGCGGGCAGCAGACAGCCCACCGGCTGAGTGACCCGATCGGCCTGTTCGCCACCTTCGGTATCCAGAGACCAGACGAACAACGGCAGACGTCGCGCGAGATGGCTGTAAACTTCCCGGAACGTTCGACCGAGCTGGTCCATGGCGTCATCGTTAGCAGACGCCAGAAAGGCCGTCACCCACACCAGTCCGTCCGCCGGGGTGCGGCGCAACTGACGCAGCGCCCGCAGCCAGTGCGTATCCAACGGCAGCGCCGGGTCACCGCCCCACAGCAGCAATGTTCCACGGTCTTCCTGCCAGTACTGCACGGTTAGTCCTGGGGTCAGCAACTCCACCTCAGCAGGAGTACCCGTGACAAGCAGGATGCGGACTTTATGGTGCCAGAGACGCCCGTACTGATGGTGAAGTGTTTCGCGGATTTCGCTGACGGTAACGTTATGAGGCGCGGTCTGGACAGTGCGAATGTCCTCGTCAGGGATTTCACTTTTGCGTGTTGCCTGAAAGCGATGCCACCGCTCCTGCACCAGCAAACCAATCACGCCACCGTGACGCAGGATCAGCAGCAATATCCATGCTACAACAACCGCAAGGCATTTTGCCCGAAATGAAATGATCCCGATTTCGTCACCAAAGTACCATACCAGCCAGGCGACAATCCCCGCGATCACCAGTGTTAATCCGTAGCGTCCCCAGTTGCCTCGCCACACCGAACTACTCATGCTTCTGCATCCTTATTCCCGGTTGTCACGGTATTAATAAAACGCTGTTCAGCTCTGCCGGAAAGCATAAGACAGTCAACCTTCTGCAGACGCACCAGGTCACTGACAACCGCCGCCACAATCCAGGAAGAAAAAGGACCACAGAGGCCGGTATACGTTTCCAGCCAGTGGAGTTGTTCCGTTTTCCAGTCACCGCCATACTTTTCGCTGGCTTCGAGCAGGGTGGCGAAATCATCCCCCCAGCGGAGATGATCGCCAATGATGCACCCGGTGGTGTTCGCCTGCGTCTGTGTGCAAAAATAGAGATCCAGCTCGGTGAGAAGATCGTCAGTATTAAAAGGCATCGGTCGCAGCAGGCGAACATCATGCTCAAGTTTAAATCTGTCGGCGACATCGTCGAGGGTCAGCAGCAGCGCTGCCAGCGCATCGCTGTACTGCTCTGCGCCGTGCATCTGGTGAACCAGAATTAATTCGACCAGAATCTCTGGCGTTTTAATCCGGTGCTCAATGGCGGCAAAGGAATATGAACGTAAGATGTCCAGAGAGGGGACCGCACTGCCCGCCGGCATCTGTTGCTGCCAGCAGTCACTAAACGCCTGGAGCAACACATCGTCATCGTCGGGGGAATCGGTCAACAGAACAACCGACAAGGGAAGGTTCGCAGGCAGCCGCTGGACAGAACCGCAGACGTTGCCGAGTAGCACAGACAGCGCATCGGCGTAATTGCGCGCATCAATCCTTAACGCCTGATTTATATGTTTCTCCTTGCCAGAAGCGGCCATAAACTGTGCCGGAGTAAGCCTGCCAGGCAGAAGCGCTTCACTGTATATAACTGCCAGATAACGTCCCGCCCATTCAACCCACTGTTGTTGCGCATAATTCGCTTCTTTAGCCTCAAACTCGTGTTTGTCCACGCCATTGTTATATATCCATCCGCGCAGACAAATCAGCACAAACCAGACAAATACCGGTGCACCGGACAGTAGCCAGACGTTGTACTGCTGCCATACCCTCAGTAAATGGTTTGCATGAAGCACAAACAGCAGTACGCAAGCACTCAGCGCAACCAGACCAGCAAACAGCCAGAGAATTAATGACGGTTCTTCTGGCATTTTTGCTATAGTGGGTTTATTACGTATCCAGGCCATGCATTATCCTATTACGACATCCGGTGCACTGGAGATCACCTGGCAGCCACATTCGCAATGACATCCATCGACGACAACGGCTTTACCATCTGAAAACCATTCGGAAGAGCCTTCAATAATGGCATTAATACCGTGCCCCGTTTTTGGACACCTGACTTTATCACCTACCAGTGCCACTTTTTTATCATTCACTATCATGGTGGACGATGCAGAAATCACTTCACCACCATGCGTAGTTTTATCACCGAGTAATACAAAACCTTTAGACATAAATTTCTCCTGAATATTTTTTGATATAAAAATAATAAATGCTTACTATTTATTCATTACACAGCGAAATACATACTGTGGACCAACGCCATACTTCTCATAATCGTCATCAGCATTGATCTTAGGAACTGGTAATTTAGATTGTCTGAACATGGTCAGGGCGTACTGGCTGTCACCACCAACATAACCCCGCAATACTTTTT
>NZ_JVEL01000582.1:0-5004 GCF_001076875.1 Serratia sp. 506_PEND | reverse complement strand
GGCTTGTTGACCAGGTTGGCTTTGCCGACGTTCGGGAAGCTGATGAAATCTTTAAAGTTGTGGTAGCGGCCGCCGGCGATCACCGAATCGTAGTTGGAGATGCCCAGCTTGCCGCGCAGCAGCTCCACCATTTCGTTCGGCATGTCGCGCTGATAAACGAAGCGCACCGGTTCGGCGGTGAGGCGCTGTTTCAGGCTGGAGGACATCAGTTCCAGCAGGCTGGATTCCATTTCGGTCACCAGATCGTACTCGGCGTCACGGGTCATCTTCATCGAATAGGCGTTGAGCGCGTCGTAGTCGAAGAAGCCCTTGAAGATATCGTCCAGGCAGTAGCGCAGGATGTTGTCGAGCAGGATCATCGGCTTGCGGCGGCGCGGCGCTTCCGGCGGCAGATTGACGAAGCGCGGCACCTTGTCCGACGGGATCTCCAGCAGCGCATAGTCAGTGCGCGCGCCGCGGATAATCTCCACCGCCAGATAGGTGTAATCGTCTTTCAGGAACTGCACCAGGTTGGTGTCGTGGTTGATCAGGATCGGCGTGATGTGCTGGCGCAGGTGCTGTTTGAAATATTGCCGCAGCCAGATTTGCTGGTTCTCGGACACCTGGCGTTCGTTGATCAGGAAGATCTGGTTGCGCGCCATTTCCAGCAGCAGATCGTTGTACAGACCGTCGAACTCCTGATCGGTTTTCAGCACCTTGGCCTGGATCTTTTTCAGCAGATGGCGTGAGGAACCGGCGGAGCCTTGCTCTTCGCTGATCAGGATGCGCCGTTTGAGATCGGCGAAGCGGACTTTATAGAACTCGTCGAGGTTGTTGGAGTAAATGCCCAGAAAACGCATACGTTCAATCAGGGGATTGCTCTTATCTGCGGCTTCCTGCAACACGCGCTCATTAAAGGATAACCAGCTTAGTTCTTTTTCGATGTAGAGCTTTTCCTGACCCATTGCCACTCCAGTTCAAATTTAGAATAGGATCCGGGACGCAGCGCCCGGATGCCGCTCTAGTGTCCTTCATCATTATTGCGAGAGATTGACAGGAAAGTCCAACATATCCATTGCGTTGGCGCGCGGCGTTTTTCGGCGGCAATAAATTTTCTCAGAGGTGGGGCGCCAGGTGGCGAAATGAACAGCAGGAAATGACGATTAGCAGACTTATCCTTGGTGATATTAAGCGTGTTTACGTTCATTTTTCAGCAATATATCAAAGCCATATTGTCTTTTTGCAGTGTAAAAAACCTGGGTTATGGTGGGTAACTTTGTCATGCAAACGTCATAAAACTGACATAAGATGCCCGGTTATCTTACGGCGCAAGCCCGATTACATCAGCGACAGCGAGACACATGATACAGACGACGGCCAATCAACATCCCCGAGATCGCATGCGCGGGCGCATCGACCGCGGCGTGCAGGCGGCAGTGACCGCCAGCGGGCTGATGGTGCTGATGACGTTGATGCTGATCTTCGTTTATCTGCTGTTTGCGGTGCTGCCGTTGTTCAAACCGGCCTCACTCGGCCAGGCGCAGCCGCTGCCGCTCACGGTATCGGCCCCGGCGCTGGCGCTGGGCATGGACGTGCAGCAGCGCGTCGGTTATCGCATCGACGCGCAGGGCACGGGGCAATTTTATCGCCTGGCGCCAGCGCCGAGCGGCCAGGCCCAGACGCCGCTGGCGCAGCAGACGCTGTTGGCCAAACCGACGCTGCTCGCGCAGGCCGCCGGCGAGCGCGATCTGTTTGCGTTGGCGCAGGCTGACGGCCGGTTGGTGGTGGCGCGCGCGGATTTCGCCACGGCGGAAAATGGCCGGCCGCAGTGGCAGTTCCCGCTCGGGCAGCAGCCATTGGCGCTGGATCCACAGCGCAAGCCGCTGAAACTGCTGTCGCTGGCGGATGCGCATCGCGGGCAGTATCTGCTGGCCGGAGTGACCGACGATCGGCGGCTGGTGTTCGGCCGCTTCAGCCCCGACCGGCCGCCACAGTTTAGCGAGCGGCCGCTGGAGCACGACGGGGAGCAGCTGGTGCTGACGCCGGATGGCCGCCAGCTTTATCTGCTGACCGGCAACCGGCTGGCGCGTTATCAGATCGACGGCGCACAGGTGCAGCTGCGTGAAACGCGTACCCTTGGCGAACATGCGCCGTATCAGATGACGGCGCTGCCCGGCGGCAGCGCGCTGCTGATCAAGGGCGCCGACGGCAATCTGCGCGAGTGGTTCGAGGTGGAAAAAGATCGGCGCTGGCGCCTGACGCCGGTGCAGCATTTCGACCACGGCGCCGACGGGCAGGAGCTGACGGTGGCTGAGCCTTACCGCCGGGTGTTCGCCACCCTGCGGCCCGATGGCGGCTTCTCGCTGTTCTCCGCCATTCAACCGCAGCCGCTGCTGAATACCCGTTTGGGCGCCGAGGTGCGGCAGANGCGCGGCGATGGCCTGCTGTTGGAGAGCGCGCAGGGCTGGCAGCGCTATGCGCTCGACAATCCGTATCCGGACGTCACCTGGCGTTCGTTGTGGGGCAAGGTGTGGTACGAGAACTACCCGCAGCCGGCCTATGTCTGGCAGTCCACCTCCGGCGAAGACAGTTACCAACCCAAATTCAGCCTGATGCCGGTGATCTTCGGCACCTTTAAGGCGGCGGCTTACGCGATGCTGTTCGCCATCCCGCTGGCCTTGGCCGGCGCCATCTATACCGCTTACTTTATGACGCCGGGGCTGCGGCGGGTGATCAAACCGGCTATCGAAGTGATGGGCGCGCTGCCGACGGTGGTGATCGGGCTGGTGGCCGGCATTTGGCTGGCGCCGATCATCGAGCAGTATCTGTTGGCGGTGCTGGCGTTGCCGCTGCTGTTGGCGGCGGCGGTGTTGCTGTGCGGGGCGTTGACCCATCGCTTTATGCCGCGCTGCCGGCCGGGCGTCGATCTGCTGTTGCTGTTGCCGCTGCTGGCGTTGACGGTGTGGCTGGCGCTCAGCCTGGGGCCGCGGCTGGAGGTGGCGTTATTCGGTGAGCCGCTGCATTTCTGGCTGGGGGATAATTATGATCAGCGCAATGCGCTGGTGGTGGGCGTGGCGATGGGCTTCGCGCTGGTGCCGATCATCTTCTCGCTGGCGGAGGACGCGCTGTTCAGCGTGCCGGCGACCCTGAGCCAGGGTTCTTTGGCGCTGGGCGCCACCCAGTGGCAGACGGTGATCAAGGTGGTGCTGCCATCCGCCAGCGCCGGCATTTTCTCCGCGCTGATGATCGGCTTTGGCCGCGCGGTGGGGGAAACCATGATCGTGCTGATGGCCACCGGCAACACGCCGATTATCGACGGCAGCCTGTTCCAGGGGCTGCGCGCGCTGGCGGCCAACATCGCCATTGAAATGCCGGAGGCGGTCTCTGGCAGCAGCCATTACCGCGTGCTGTTCCTGACTGCGCTGGTGCTGTTTGTCTTCACCTTCGTGTTCAACACGCTGGCGGAGGCGGTGCGCCTGCGGTTGCGCAAGCGTTACACGCCGAATCAGGAGGCGCCATGAAGAGCTGGGTGAAGAGCGGGTCGCCGTGGGTGTGGCTGACCGCCGGTTCGGTGGCCGTCAGCCTGTTGGCGCTGATCGGCATTCTGTTGCTGCTGGCCGGGCAGGGGATGCGCTATTTCTGGCCGAGCCCGGTTTATCAGTTCGAACTGAATCAGAACGGCGCCGGGCCGGTGACGGTGATCGGTGAGTTGTATCAGCAGCAAAGCATTTCGCGCCGACAATTGTCGGAGGCGGGCGTCACGCCACCGGGCGAGGCGCAGAGCGTCGAACGCTATCTGATTAAGGTCGGCAACCGCGAGCGCGAGGGGCAGGATTTCCGCACGCTGCTGGCCAGAGACATCCGCAGCCAAAGCACGCCGCGCAGCCTGCTGGTGCTGGAGCGTGATAGCCACGGCACCGCCTACGGCTATCTGGCAGGGCTGCTGGAGGATGGGCAACCGCTGACCGGCCGCAATCTGGGGCAGGCGCTGCAGCAGCGGCTGCCGCAAATCGCCGCGCTCTCGCGCCAGGCGCACGACATTCAATTCCGCGACATGGCGCGCATCAATCAGCAGTTTGACGAGCTGCGGCTGCGGGAAAAGCGCCTGCAGCGCGACGATAAGCTGGATGCCCGCGCGCAGGACGCCATCAAGGCCGAACGGCTGGAGCTGCAGCGGCAGTATCAGCTGCTGTCCGAACGTCTGGCGGGGCTGAACCGCGATCGCCAGCGCGACGCGCTGCTGCTGCGCGACATGCACGGGCAGACGTTGACCATTCCGCTCAGTCAGGTGCGCGATGCCTGGTACCCGAACGCCATGAACACCGTCGAGAAGCTGGCGCACTGGGGCGAGCAGGTGAAGAAGTTCCTCACCGACAGCCCGCGCGAAGCGAATACCGAAGGCGGGGTGTTCCCGGCCATTTTCGGCACGGTGTTGATGGTGATCCTGATGTCGATCGTGGTGATGCCGTTTGGCGTGATCGCGGCGGTATATCTGCACGAGTATGCCGGCAACAATCTGCTGACGCGGGTGATCCGCATCGCGGTGGTCAACCTGGCCGGCGTGCCCTCGATCGTCTACGGCGTCTTCGGCCTCGGCTTCTTCGTTTATATGATCGGCGGCACGCTCGATCAGCTGTTCTATCCTGAATCCTTGCCCAACCCGACTTTCGGCACGCCCGGCGTGCTGTGGGCGGCGCTGACGCTGGCGCTGCTGACGCTGCCGGTGGTGATCGTCGCCACCGAGGAAGGGCTGTCGCGCATTCCCACCTCGCTGCGGCAGGGCTCGATGGCGCTGGGCGCCAGCCGAGCCGAGACGCTGTGGCGCATCGTGCTGCCGATGGCGGCGCCGGCGATGATGACCGGCCTGATCCTGGCGGTGGCGCGCGCCGCCGGGGAGACCGCGCCGCTGATGTTGGTGGGGGTCGTGAAATCGGTGCCGGTGCTGCCGGTGGACGAGATTTTCCCGTATCTGCACCTGGAGCGGAAGTTCATGCATTTGAGCTTCCAGATCTACGATATGGCATT
>NZ_JVEL01000581.1:0-16826 GCF_001076875.1 Serratia sp. 506_PEND | reverse complement strand
TTCGATTACCCTAAAAAGTTAACCGTGCGGATAATCCTCTGGGGTTATCCGTTGGGATAAGTATTGATCCAAATATAGCTCGTGTAAAGCAAAAATAGCCCTTTCTTTGTATTTTTTGCCCACCGCTTTTGCGTTGCTTATATTTTTATTAAAAATCAAGTGGTTAAGGAGAAAAGAAAAAAATGAATTCAAAAGCAAATGAATTTGCTTTTCCTGATGGTGGAAAAGAAAGCTTCAAAGATAGGCTGCAGCAACTTATCGGCAGCAGAAGTGTGCGCGCAGCAGCTAAGGACTGGAACCTGCCCACCTCCACTATTAACAACTATCTACACAAGGGTACTGAACCTGCGCTGAAAGTTGTGCTGGCCGTGGCAGAAGCAGAAGGAGTGAGCCTAGAATGGCTGGCTACCGGGCTAAATAAAGATGAAAACAATTCCAATAAAGTCCAGCATAACCACGAAGGTCAAAATTCTACTCTCCACCACCCCGATAGCGATTACCAGTGGTTTAAGGTGATTTGGGACAGTCTTGAACAGCATGAGAGGCATCGCCTATCCCGCTTACTTGGCCGCAAAGGTGCTGATGTACTGACTTTGCTGCTAGAGGAACATGCGCTAGATATTCTCAAGCTGTCTGGCGATGTACGCGAAGCAGCTCTACTGCTCGAAAAATTACCAGAAAGTGAATTGAGAGAGATTTTGCGTAAATATCGTGGGGTTACGAATGACCAAAGTGTAAGCGTAGAACAGAAACAAGCCGTTTGAATGGCTCCCGTTGATGATACCCATCACAATTATTCAAACGGCTTTTAAAACGTTTTAAACCCCGCTCAAAAAATGCAGAATAAATCATAAAAAAAGACATTTTCGCTCATTTTTAAAATCGCAGTGCAGAATCCCTAAACTCCCCTGAATCCCGCGTCACGTAAGGCTTTATTGCCCAACCCGAGGTTGCCCCGAACAGTGCTAAAATGATTGCCACCCCACAACGGCAGCAAGCTGTATCCGCTGCTGGAAGGGGCGCTGTGGGACGGCGAGCAGTTCGAGAACGTCGGCGGCAAACGCTACCTGCGGGTGCTGGAGTTTGACGTGAAACAGCAGGCCTGGACCGGCCGCAGCTGGCAGTACGTGCTGGAAGACAACCAGAACGCCATCGGCGACTTTAACATGATCGACGCCACCCACGGGCTGGTGATCGAGCGCGACAACGGCGAAGGCACGCCGGATAAAGCCTGCGCCGCCGGCGCGCCGACCGACAACTGCTTCAGCCAGGTGGCCAAGTTCAAGCGGGTGTATAAAATCGCCTTCTCGGACGCCAACGTCGGCAAACCGGTCGAAAAACTGGGCTATATCGACCTGATGAACATTCAGGATCCGAACAAGCTGGCGCGCAAGCCGCTGAACGACGGCGTGCTGACCTTCCCGTTCTTCACTATTGAGAACGTGGACGTGGTGGACGCCAACCACATCATCGTCGGCAACGACAACAACTTCCCGTTCTCCTCCAGCCGCCAGCCCAATATGGCGGATGACAACGAGTTCATCCTGCTGGACGTGAAGGATTTCCTGAAGTAGCGCTCCCCGGCCGCCGAATCGCCGGCGGCCGCCATTTCCCGCTTAGCGCAGCGAACAAACTGCGCTATAATCAGCGCCTTGCTTCTTCTCTTCTCCAAGGAAGATCCTCGTCCCCGGTGGGGCGGCCGGACTTCAAATCCGGTTGGGGCCGCCAGCGGTCCTGGACAGGTTCGACTCCTGTGATCTTCCGCCAAAGATTGTCCGGGTAGTTCCTGAAAAGTCCATTAAAATGCATAAAATCAATTGATTATGTGATTTTGTTGTCCGCTGGTGTCCGTGCGTTACCGCCTGAATCCGAGAAAAATGTGTATAATGGTGCGTATAATATTTTTATACACAGAATCCACTTATACACATGCTTCTAACTGACATACAAATTCGACGCTCCAAACCGCAGGAAAAGCCCTACACCCTCAACGACGGTCAAGGCCTGTCCCTCCTTATCAATCCTGACGGAAGTAAAGGCTGGCGTTTTCGCTATCGCTATGCAGGAAAAGCCAAGCTGATGTCCTTTGGCACCTACCCCTTGGTAACGTTGGCCGACGCACGAGAAAAACGCGGGGGGGCCCGTAAGCAAGTTGCTAATGGCATTGACCCTGTAGCTGAGAAAAAGGCACAAAAGCTCGCTCAGAAGCTTTCTGTCGAGAATTCTTTTGAAGCAATTAGCCGCGAGTGGCACAAGCACAAGGCTGATCGGTGGACTTTGGCCTATAGGGAAGAAATCATGCGTACCTTTGAACAGGATGTGTTTCCGTATATTGGTCAACGCCCCATTGCCGAAATTAAGCCCTTAGAGCTGCTGGAAGTGCTACGGCGCATTGAGAAGCGCGGGGCATTGGAGAAGACCCGTAAGGTTCGCCAGCGCTGCGGAGAGGTCTTTCGCTACGCAATAATTACCGGTAGGGCGGAGTATAACCCAGCCCCAGATCTCGCCAGTGCGCTGGCCGTGCCTAAGCAAAAGCACCATCCGTTCCTCTCGGCTGAGGAATTACCTTACTTTGTTAAGGACTTGGAAGGGTATACCGGCAGCATCATCACTAAAAATGCAGCGAAGATCGTTATGCTGACCGGAGTCCGTACGCAAGAAATGCGTTTTGCCACATGGGAAGAAATCGATTTTGAGCGTGCTATCTGGGAGATTCCCGCCGAACGCATGAAAATGCGCCGCCCGCACATTGTACCGCTCTCTACTCAGGCGGTTGAATTGCTTAAACAGCTACAACCGATCACAGGTCACTATCCTTACATTTTCATTGGACGAAACAATCGCAGGAAACCCATAAGTAAAGAAAGCGTGAATCAGGTAATAGAGCTGCTGGGGTATAAGGGGCGAGCCACCGGTCACGGTTTCAGGCATACGATGTCTACTATTTTGCATGAGCAAGGGTTTGACTCTGCCTGGATAGAGATGCAGCTTGCCCACGTGGACAAAAACGGCATTCGTGGCACTTACAACCATGCCCAGTACCTTGAGAAGCGTCGTGACATGTTGCAGTGGTACGCCGATTTTATCTCGGGCCTTGCTCGCTAGAAAATGCCGCCAATAAATCGTTAAAACCCCCTGGCGCGCAATGCTACCCCCGCCTCGCCTGCGCGCTTTCTGTGTCGCTTTTCATGCACCCGCATGAGGGGGCGCAGGCCGCGCCAATACTGGGGCGGCGGGGGATAAAAAATGCATCTTCCCTCATGCAAAATCATGCACCCTATGCATGCACGCGTGATTTGACACCCGCTAGCCAGAAAAAAAGCCCTTTTTGATGACGGGGTGAGAGGGTGTTGCGCTTGGCGTTGCCGTATGTCACCGCGAACCGGTGACCGAGTGGCGTTTCTGACGTGGAGGGATTGCGCCGAGCGCTGGTGATAATCACATCAGGGTGTTTTTAGTTTTATATATAACTCTTCATACTGTTCACCAAAATAAAAAAGTAGATATAAATCAGTGTTTAGTAGGGTGATGAGTAGCAGCTGTACCCGTTCACCCGGTGTTCATACCTGTTCACCGGCTCTCGCGAGGCCTTTTCCCTGGCGAGCCGGTATTTGGCAGTTTTTCCCTATTAATCAACCGCCCATTCATCGCTCAGGTTTTTCGGCCGGTTTGCCAACAAAGGTCAATAAATGCCAATAAAGGCCAATATCGGCCAACGTTGTCCACTTGATTGAAAAGTAAGCATAAAACCTGTTCCACCACACAACAACACCTTGTTGCCGCCCCGGTAAATATTCACATAATAGGGCGCTACCGAAGTTCACACAGTCCCGGCCAGCGTTGGCCGGACACAAAGAGGTAGCGTTTTATGTTGACCGTTTCCACCCCCGCCCCATCCACTCTGTCGCCGGTACTTCCTGGCAGTTACACTCCGCGCGAGCGCTTTATCCGCCTGCCGGAAGTGCTCTACACCACCGGCCTGTCCCGCTCCACCGTGTACGAGATGATGAGCCGCAAGCAGTTCCCGGCCCAGGTCTCCCTCGGCGGTAAAAACGTCGCCTGGCTGGCCTCCGAGGTCGAGCAGTGGATGGACGAACGTATCGCCAACCGTCATCAGGGGGCCGCCGCATGATGCAGTTAACCTTGGGTCGCCAGCGTTTCACCCTTGATGAGCGCGACGCGCTGTTTGTGGCGGAAGCTATCCTGTTGCAGCGTAAAGAGCCTGGCGTCGTCTTGCCGGAGCACCGTAGCGAAAAACACGGCGTTATTCGTCTGGCGAGTCGCCAGGCCGAGTCGCATCTGTTCCTGGCCGGGCCGGTGCCGCTGACTTGCGCGGCGGCCGATACCCGCAACGACCAATTGATCGACTGTTGATCACTATGCGATCGATTGAACGTCCGGGGGCGTCTTACGGCTTGCCCCCGCGTCCGGCCCTGCGCTATAGTCCTCCGGCTGCCGCAAAATCGGCAGCCGGGCGTAGGAACCCGAGTTACTTCAAGGCGACACAACACGCGCCAGGCGTGTTTTTTTATGTCGTAGCCTTTGTGCGCTCATTTTTTGCGCGGTGGATGTTATGCTATCGCAGCAATCAATCAATGGTGGCTCAGGCGGGGCAGCCTTCGGGCTGGCCGGTTCCCTTGAAGGCCGGTATTCCTACCCCCGTCTGGGCTACCACCCATAAGTGTAGGAACTTCGGTGGTAGCAATAACCTTTACTTCAAGGAGGCTGCCACCATGGCTACGACCCTCACCCCGACTCACCCTACATTCTGCTTTTTGTTTGCGGCCGTACGCCGTTCTGCGCTGACGGCTTCGCCGCGTATCGTGCGCACCGTGGCGGATTCTGAGCGCAACGCCCGCCGCGTGCTGGCTCGTGATTACGTGTTGTCCTTTGCCGGTCGTCTGCCGGTTAAGGCGGTAGCATGAATACCCTGGCCGACCGTTACTATCGTGACACCCATTACCCTATCCCGCACGCCGATTTTCTGCGTCTCCAGCATGCGCACGCCACCGGCGTGCTGTTCCTCGACCTACTGGACACCCTCGACCTCGGCGGGCAGCGCCCCGATGCCGTGCAACAGGCCTCGCTCGCCTCGGTCATTGCCTTGCTGACCGACCAGCTCGGCCACGTCGTCAATACCTGTGAAACCCAAATTCTTGCTCGCATGGAGGCCACCGCCGAATGAATACTTCATCCTGTTTACCGATTGAAGTCCGTACCGCCGTTTTCCGCCGCGCCGTGGCGCAGGCCTATCTGGACACCTGCGCCTTTTACCGGGTGAGCCTCGGGTACACGCTGGACGAGCTGCAGATGACGATTGCTCTGCGCCTGGAGGGGCACTTTGTGCGTCAGTATGGCGCAGAAGATGGCATGGACATGGCGTGCACCATGCTAAGCGACATGGTACAGCCGGACGTTCTGGTGGCCGCGCCGCGCCTGACCGCGCTGGGGCAAAAGATGATGGACGAGCTGTGTTGCGAGCGCCTGTCGGCATCGCAGAACGCCACCGTACACTGAGGAGAGAAAGGATGAGCGCCCAGTTCGTTTCCCAGACCGTACGCACCGCCACCGGCCACTGGCCGGTGATACTTCCGGCTCTCGGCATTACCTTGCAACCGAACGGCAAGCCGCAGCCGTGTCCAACCTGCGGCGGTAAAGACCGCTTCCGCTTCGACAACCAGGACGGGCGCGGCACCTGGTTCTGCAATCAGTGCGGGGCCGGTGACGGCCTAAACCTGGTGGAAAAAGCCCTGTCGCTGTCTGCCCGAGCTGCTGCCGAACAGGTGGCTGCCGTGATGGGGGATAGCGCCAGCGCCTTGCCACCGGCCGCTGAGAGCAGTCATTCACCACAAGACAAGGCCGAGGCCCAGCGCAAAGCCGCGCGACAGGCACAGGCTCTGGTGGCTGCCGCGCAACCTCAGACCGGCAATGCCTACCTGAGCGCCAAAGGCTGGCCGGAGGTGGACACCCTGACCTTGCAGGGCCAGCCGCTGCGCGTCGGCGGTATCACCTTCCAGCCCGGTGACCTCTTGCTGCTACTGCACAATGCCGGGGGAGAAGTGGTTAACGTGCAGCTGATTAACGCCGCCGGTGACAAGCGCATGTTGGCAGGCGGGCAGGTGAAAGCCGCCTGCCACACCCTCTGCGGCCCAGACAACGCGGTTATCTGGCTCACCGAGGGCTACGCCACCGGCCTTACCGTGCACCGCCTGACCGGTGAGACGGTGTGCGTGGCGCTCAGCGCCAACAACCTGACGGCGGTGGCGAAGCAGCTACGCAGCCACTACCCGGATGCGCGGCTGCTGCTGGCGGCCGATAATGACCGCAGCGGCACCGGGCAGACCCGCGCCGCCGAGGCGGCCACACTCACCGGCGGCACTCCGGCACTGCCGCCCACAGAGGGCGACTGGAACGATATTTACTGCCAGCAAGGCGCTGAGGCCACGCGTGCGCAGCTCCAGGCGTTCAGCCAGCCGTCGCAGCCGAGTCCGTTCGACACGCTGAGCGATGCTGACCTCAAAGCCATGAGCGCCAGCGAGAAGGCCGAACTGCTGGCCGAGCACTACGGCAACACCCTGGCGGTGCCGCCGGTGGGGGAAGAGCTGTGCCGCTATACGCGTGGCGCCTGGCAGGTGCTGCCGCACCGACAGCTGAGCCGGGAAATTGCCGCGCTGTTCCAGAAGGTGCGCGCGCCGTTCTCCGCCGCCGGTATCAACAGCATTTTGGACACCCTCAAGCTGATGGTGCCGCAGATGGGCGACCCGGCCCGCCGGTTGATTGGTTTTCGTAACGGGGTATTCGATACTGTCAGCGGGCAGTTCAGCGCCCACCGCCAGGAGCACTGGCTGCGCACCGTCAACAGCGTAGACTACACGCCGCCGCGCGCCGGGGAGAACCTGGCCGACCATGCGCCGCACTTCTGGCAATGGCTGACGCGGGCTGCCGGGAGCAATCACGACAAACAGGAGCGTATTCTCGCGGCGCTCTTTATGGTGCTGGCCAACCGTTACGACTGGCAGCTGTTCCTCGAAGTGACCGGCCCCGGCGGCAGCGGCAAGAGCGTAATGGCGGCCATCGCCCGGCTGTTGGCCGGAGCAGATAACACCACCTCCGCCACCATCGACAACCTGGAGTCGGCGCGCGAACGGGCCAGCGTGGTCGGTTACTCGCTGATACTCCTGCCTGACCAGGAGAAGTGGAGCGGTGACGGCGCGGGCATCAAGGCCATCACCGGCGGCGATGCGGTCGCCATCGACCCGAAATACCGCGACGCTTACGCCGCTTACATCCCGGCGGTGATACTGGCGGTCAACAACAACCCGATGCAGTTCAGTGACCGCAGCGGTGGGGTCTCCCGCAGGCGGGTGATTATTACCTTCCCGGAGACGATACCGCTGGCCGAACGCGACCCGTTGCTGCTGGACAAAATCACCGGCGAGCTGGCGGTGATTGTGCGCCACCTGATGCAGCGCTTCGCCAACCAGAACGAGGCCCGCACCCTGCTTCAGGCGCAGCAGAGCTCGGACGAGGCGCTGACCATCAAGCGCCAGGCCGATCCGCTGGTTGATTTTTGTGGCTACCTGACAGTACTGGGCACCGCAGAAGGGATGATGATCGGCAACGCCAATATCACCCCAGCCAACCCGCGCCGCTACCTGTACCACGCCTACCTGTCGTTTATGGCGGCCAGGGGCTACCAACACGTGATGAACCTGACGGCCTTTGGCCTGGCGGTGCCGCAAACGCTGAGAGAGTATGAGAAAACCCTGCTCAAGCGTAAAACCCGACTGGGCATGCAAACCAACGTGGTGTTGAGTGAAGAGTGTGAAGCGGACTGGCTGCCGAAGTGCGGGGCGGTGTGATGATGAGCATGACGATCGGCCGGGCCGATCAATCGCCCTTTATTGATCTGCCGAACCCATTGGACGCTCGCTCGTCGCACCGCTTATAGTGGCAGTGAAAAATACGCAGCAACACCAGGGTATTACCCGACCGCAGCGCGGCCGGTATCATAATGACAAGCGCTCCCAAACCGGCTCAGGCCGGTTTTTTATATCCTCGTTTCGCCCCCCCTATGCTGAACCACAGGACTGCCCGACAGTCAGTCGGATGAGGGAACGACGGGAGGCTTAACCACCGCGCCCCGGCGTTGTCCCTGTGTAGGCATCACCACCCCCCAGGGATAGGCCGGCTGCTGGGCTTTCTCATACTGATAAACAATGAGCTGCGCCAGATTGCGGTGGTCATAACGGCGGCCGAAATTGAGTGCAATGCTGCTGGGGGCGGCCAAAATCACGTGGATGCGTTCGGCGCCACACGCCGTCAGCATTTTGACCTGTTCGATAAATTGCAGCGCCAGCCGGGTTTGTTTGGACAGCGACCAGTGATTACCGAGCGTTGTGGCGTTCAGTGAAAGATGCGACAACGGGTAGGTGGGGAACGTTTGGCGTATGGCGGCAATGTCCGCCTGGTAGGACACCGAGACCGCCAGCACCACATCTTTAGCCGTTGAGGTGACGAGGCTTTCCATCAGGGTAAAATCGGCGCGGTCATCATCGGCATTGTTGTCAATCAGCCGCCAGGCCTCTTGCGCTCTATCCCAGTCATAGACGCAGACCGGGCCATTGTCATCGAGAATGGCGCCAATGTAGAAGGTGAACGGAACCGGCAATTGCCCGCCATACACCAGTGTCAGATCCTGATGATCGATACCGTCAATGCGGGTGGCGATATTGCTGGCCAGCGTGCTGATATTGTCGTCAAAGGCCTCTTCCGGGTGACTGATTTCGCCATCCCGTATCCGCTGCGTCATATCGAGGGTTAATGCGTCTATCTTTCCGTTGAAATGACGAGGTACCGTTTTATGCAGCGGCGTGGTCGCGACTTTCCGCAGCGCTCTCCCTTCGATAACCACCACCTTTTTGCGCACCGTGATTTTAGCCTCCTGGTAAGCGTCGACCAGCAGCCAGACAAATCCCCCCAGAATGATGAATGCCGCCACGAAATTGATGAAATAGTCCGTGATGACATTCCCTTCGGAGACGGCCAGCGAGAAGCGGGCATCGCCTTTCTCCAGCGTTAACGCCTTCCCCAGCGAGCTGTTCACACTCAGGATCCCGGCGCCGAGCAGCATGATGAGGTATTGAATTTTCCGCTGGCGCGTTTTCCAGTCGATCAGCTTGATCAGAATATACTTTATCGTTTCCATGTCAGAGCTTCTCCCTCATGTACTCTTTTATCTTCAAAAACATCTCGGCCTGATACAGCGCGTCATCCAGTGCGTTGTGGCTGCCGTGATTTTTGAGATTAAACCGGGCGTCGATACGGCTGGAGCGGGTGTCCTGCCAGCCGCAGCCGGTGGCCCCCATGTACAGGGCCTTGATATCGAGGGCGGCAAAGCCAAACGGGTTATGGCCGAGATAAACGTGAAAGTAGTAATTAATGAATGACCAGTCGAACGCCGCATTGAAACCGACGAAAATCGGTTGATGCGTTGTATCGGTGACGGACGTGACCCAGTGGGCAAATTGCTGCATGGCCGCTTTCGGATCGATGCCGCGGGCTATTTGGGTCTGCAGATTGAAACCGGTGACGGCCAGCGCTTCAGGGTCGTAATGCAGATTCAGCGGCTGCACTTCAATGTAAAAGCGTTCCGCCGGGCTGTCGATGACGCAGGCGCCAATAGAGAGCAGGCTGCACACGCCGGGGATGGGCCCGGCGGTTTCAATATCGACCGAGATAAAGCCTTCATGTTCAACGCTCATTTTTAACCTCGCTGGTGCGTGGGTGCTTGCCGCCGCCTTCCCAGTCGCGGGTGTGCAGCCACTGTTCAAAATAAAACAGCCAGAGCGACGCCCAGGGAATGATCGTGTCGCTGATTCTTAACTGGGCGCGCCATTCGCTGAGCCCATCGTCGGCCTGTGAGCCAGGCAAAAACAGGCACAGCCTGGCGCCGGGAATATGCTTATCGGCGAGATACAGGTGCGGGATGGCCCGCGTACCGGCCAACGCGAAGAGATCCGGTTCTGTTACCACGCAAATGGGAGCGGTGCCGAGGCCGTATCGAATCGTGACCTTGTAGCGGCGACTGAATAGCGAGGGTTGCAGCCACCCTTCCCAAAGCAACGTACGGTCTTTACCGCTAATCAACAGCCGTTCATGCGGGCCGCCGGCTTTCAACGCGTGATATTGCTGGGCGAGGGACAGCGGTTTGCGGTGATACTTGATAACCACGTTACTCACCGTAGAAGGTGTTTTTAGGCACGCTGGCATGGGCCGCCGTACTGGCGAGGCCGGTGGTGATCAGCCCACCGGTTCTCTTATCAAGATGCAGGCTGCCTTGCTCTCTGGCTGTTTGCATATGCTCCATCAGACGCTGCCTGACGATATCGACCGGCGTTTTGCCGAAGCTGTCTTCGAGGCTCAGGAACAGGTTATCTTCCCCCACGCTGGCGGCGATGGTATTAAACGTCGTCTGGGCTGCGGCATACCACTGGTAAAAGGTTTCACTGCGCTGAGGGCCCTCATCCTGCTCTGAGCGGTTCCACTTCTCGGCGAAGTTTTCCTCCGGCATGTGCGGGTTGCTGACCTGGATCTCTCCCTGCGTCGACACGATGAAATCCGGCATCAGTTCCAGCACGTCTAACAGGATATCCAGGTCGTTGTCGTAGACGCGCCTGTCAGCAATGATGTGGTTGTAGGCATGGCAAGCCAGCGTGGTGATGATGACCGAAATTGGGCGGCAGCGCTGCTGGAGCTCATCTTGCTCAACCGCCCATTCGTCACGGTGGCGTTTGAGAATTTGTACGATGCGATTAAGCAGTTTTTTATCGGTGTTGTCCGGCAATGGGAGTAACGCCTCGGTGCCCACGCGGCTGGCGGAGTCCGTGAGCAGGGCAATGCGCAGCGGTTGCACGCTGGCGCTGCTCTCGAACCACTCGGCATAACCGCTGGGGTTGGACTCCTTCCAGGCAGTTTTCGCATCAACGACCCACAGCGGCTGGCCTGGATGTTCTGCTGCACCGGTGTGGTCGCGGCCCGGTGTGATATCCAGATGATAATCCCCGGCGTAATTGATGCGAAACCCGCGCGGCAGCTCACTTAATAGCGTTTTGTAGGTTTTATGCGACTCCAGCCGCCGGCGAATGGCTGATATCACGCCGGTATAATCCGCCTGGGTGGCATGGGGCAGATAACAAATCAGGTCAATATCGTATTGCTCTTCATTTTTGGGTTTAACGGTGGTGTTGAGCCGCACGCTGCCCTGCGGGTAAATAACGGCATCTTGCAGTAATGGATCGTCGCCTTCAGACAGGAAGGTGCCGACCCCGTTATAGGCGCTTTCGATGTTGGCATATTGGGTTTTGGTGAGATCCAGCGTTTCAATCATTTGCGATAATAAATCGGCGATACGCTGTTTTTTTCCTGAAGGCAGGTTTCTGGCGGTAGCGGAACCGTACATAGTATTTCCTTATGCTATGGAAGGCCGCTGTACTGCGGGCGTAATAACGCCACAGCGGCCAATAATAAAAAGAGGCGAAGCGATAAGTCGCGGAGGGCCAAGGCCACTGCCGTTAATTATGAAGTTTGGGTTACCTCAGGGGCATTCCGGCAGGCTGAGCAGGTTATTGGGGTGTTCGCCGTCATTTTGCGTCTTGAGGTATTTATTTCCCGCTGCGCTGGTTGAGACAATCACCCAGACGGAATGGCCATTTGCGGTGACCCAAAAACGCCAGGTGCCCGCCTCGATACCAGCAATAGCGTCTGCCTGGGGCAGTGACCAGCGGGTGCCATCGGCATTGACGCCGCCGATAGCCTGGATGCGCTCATGTGCGCTTTGGCGATCGGATTTTCGGATACAGGTGACTTGATGGTCTGACATAACAACTCCTTGGTTAGGGGAATACTTACGCATAGGCGTAAGAGAAAACAGAAATAATGTAGCCGGATAGCCCTTTACGTACCCTGGGTTGAAATCACTGCTATAAATATATAGCCGGCTAATGGTGGTGCATTCAATAGCCAGTCTATTACGGGTGCTGAAGTTTCTAAATATCTGTGGTGTTAATCATGTTTTTTGTCCTCATTAAAGTCAACATCAATATGATGGTTTTTTTGATTTGTTATTATGTGATTTTTATAATTTGAGGGAATAATTTTTATAATTAATATTTATTTTAACAATGCATTGATGGCAGCTCGATTCTGAAGGCTTTTATTTTTGTAATTTAATTTAATTTTTATTAATCGCAATACCGGGTTTTATCTGTCATTGATAGGTTGCGCATCAGACTGATAGCCCTATTAAATTCATGAGAGATATCAGGGCTAGTGGGGCTAGGGCTGTGTTTTAGCTTGAGCGGGTGGGTATACCTCCGCTATGCGCAAGGTGTAAATCATGGTGGCGTTGGGGGGGACGTTAGGTGGATAGCCTTTCTCTCCGTAAGCCTGCTCGGGGGGAACCACCAGGGTCATCGTACCGTGGTTTTTCAGCAGCGAGATGGCCTCTTTAAACAACGGTGGGAAATCCGCCACCGGCTGCGACAGTGTGGCACCAGTCGCTTCCATATCTTGCACCACGGTGCCGTCGACCAGCGTTTCTTTTACCACCACATCCACCGAGGCGGTAGCGGGGATCTGCGCATCGCCCGCATAGTCGATACGGTACCAAAATCCGGATGATGCCTGGTGAACGCGCTGATCTTTCTTGAATTCCCTTAGATAGGCCTCGCCTTTTTGCCGTTGGGTTGCGCTGATTTTTTCTCTTGCGGATACCACTTTTTTCTCGGCGGCGGCCAGGATGTTATTGAGTTCATCATCCGACAACATCCGCTTGCCCGCAAAGGCGTCTGCAATGCCGGCCAATAGCATTCCCTTCTCCGATCTCACTCCCCAACGCTGCCGTTCTTCCTGCATTTGTAAAATTTCCTCTCCCAGGGAAACGCCAGCGGCGTAATCCTCACGCGGTTGTGCGTCTTTGAGCGTATCGGCCGTCACCAGACGGGGGCTTCGCGCTTGCAAAGAAGCCAGGTCGGCTCGCGTATCTGCCAGTTTCTTAACGGTATCATCCAACTCGGTTTGCATCAGTTGGCGTTGCGACTGCAATTCAGCCTGTTGCTCCTGCCGCACCGCGTCGCGCTTTTCTGCTTCAATCAGCAAATTTTTTTGGTGGTTGGTTGCCGCTGATAAGGACAGGTTTTCTGCTTTTACTTTGGATAACTGTTGCTGTAATACCGCCCGATCCTGATCCCACCGCTGCTGTATCTGTATTAGGTTAGCTTTTGCCTGGCGTTCTGTCGGGGTCATCCCCAGAGCCTGGCGCAAGCTTTGCGCCAGTTGGGATAGCGTGGTCCAATCCGGCGTTGCAGTTGCCGTTATGGTGTTTTGCTGCAGATGGGTTATCTGTAATTTTAGCTGGGCTATTTCCGTGCGCTGTTGCTTGATCTCTTTATCCTTAATTCTCCAGGTTTCGCACTGGGGTGGCGGTTTGTTGTTGGGCTTATCTTTCTCGGCGCTTTGGGTTGGGCGTTTTTCGGTGCGAGCGCGCTCCCGCGCGACAGGGGCTTTTTCTGCCGGATAGCTTTTCTCGCTGTATTGCTCGGCAAACTGCAACAAAGCCGGAATATCGGCATTACCCTTGCTTAGTGTCGATGAAGCCGCTGGCAGCAGCATCCCCCCAGCCAGGCAGGCTAAAAAACGGTAGGTCAGCCGTTTCCAGACGATCATTGTATCGCCCCACCGCGTTTCGCCAATTCGGTAAGCAATGCCTGATTAATCTCGGCGCATTGATAGCTCACCTGATAACGATAAAGGGCATCAACGGTCTCTTGTATGTGTTCGTTAACCTGGGGGCGCACACCGGCGTATTGCGAAGCGCCAGACATCAGGTTGTCGAACACCTCTTTTTTAGCCGGGTAATCCGCCGTTTTCAGTCTCCCCAGTGCGTTTAAATTCTGTTGGCACTGCTTTAAATCCTGGGTTTCACGCTTGACCTTTTCATCCTGCAATGTGCTGGCCGAGGCGGCTTTTATCTGCGGCGTTTTGGTGGACTGGCAACCACTGACCAACAGTACGCCCATCAATACCGCGGTGATGGTTAGAGACGAATGGCTCATGTTCAATTTCCTTTTCTTGGTTGGTGGTGGGTTAATCCACCCTGGATCATCCAATGGAGCAGCTCGCTGGTTCGTTTAAAATTCAACTTTTTCATCGCCGCGCGTTTGTGCGAGCTTATGGTCTTCTCCTTAATGCCCAAGACGCTGGCTACGCCGGCATGTGTTTTTCCCTGCTGGAGTTGATGCAAAACTTCTTGCTCACGTGGTGTGAGTGGGGCATGAAGCAAGGTCGCTGAAGTTGGCGGTGATTTTACCGATGCTCTCTGTAAGGAAATTAAGACGTTTTCCATTAACTGCAGAAATAGGCTCACCGATTGATGTCGATAAAGGATATTGGATTTATTAACGTTACGGTATAAGTGCTGCAAATGTGCATCTTTCCTTTCAGCGATGGCGATATACAACGGCTTACTGTTACCGATACACGTCGGGGTGCAGGGAGAGATGAACGTTCCGCAGCGTATTGCCTGAAACACAATGTCTGTTGTTTCCTCTATCTTGTTTTCGAAGAGAGGCTCCATTTTATGATTCGTGTTTTTTAGATGTATGGACAGAGCCATTGTTAATCCCTTGGCATAAAACTTATCATCGTCAATAATGGTAATGCTCAATGTCTCATTTTTATTTAAACTTTTTGTTTTTTTCATCTTGCTCTTTTCCGGTCTATATTCATAACTTTTTGAGGATTTATAATTTGTCTGGGATTTTTATGTTTGTAATACGCCACCGGTATATTTTTTGATGCATGTGGTTCTTGGCTATCCTGAGTGGAACAGTTGCATCGGTAATGCTGTAAACTAACTGACAACTCGCGGTGTACGCAATTTAATAAACTTAACCGGCGTTTAAAAGTGATAAACTCTGGTTTTTATTATTTTTTAGACCTTTAATTGGTCATTCTTGAAAATAATTATTTAATTATTAGTGTTGTTGTGTGGGGGGTATGGCTTAATTATACATGCAATGCATAATTAAGCCTTAAGTAAAATTAATTTTTTTCTAATGCGCAAACAAAATGAGGATTTGATAGCCCTTTGATAAGGTATAAGTTTTTGTTAAATTTTTTTGTTTCCATGTAGAACTCTACACCAGGTGTTTCTGGTAATATATGCCTCTCCCATAGGGCCTCAGGGACATTATCAATTGGGCGGCGCTCTTGCCGGTCTATCGTGGTTTTGGTCAAGCCTGTGAAATCGGATTTTCTCATAGTGATGAAAATTCGCCTGGCAATAACATAATTTTTATCTCCTCCTTGCAACGACCCTACAGCGATTAACTCACTACTTCCTTCATGAGCGGTAATTATATTGATATCCATATTGAGTACTAAGGGGTGCCCATCCTTTGAGAATATTTTTGAACTTACATGGGTGTTACAGCGAAATGGCTTCCAGTTTGAATGGTTAAGGTAAAGAAAAATGCTACCCAAGATGATGAGGGTTAGTATCGAGCAAAAGATAACAATTCTTTTCATTTTATCCTACTTAACCTGTTTGAAGTTGTCACATTTTGTATAGCCCATATCATTGCTCTTGGTGCAAGCGGCCATAAAATGAACTTTAAGTAACTCATTAGCAGGCCGTGTTTCCATATAGTAAATGTCGATGTTGGTTTGTGAGCAATCTATCGCTTCTTCAGTCAGCATCTTTCGTACATATTCTAATTGCCCTGGCTCCTCCTTGCCTTCATCCAGAGTATAGATACGACATTTAGCCTGAATCCCGATGAGCGCACGTTGTTCATGCGTATTTAAAATGCTCCATGCGAACACTGCGGCGGTGACACTCAACACAAGCAGAAATGGCAATACCCGTACATTCATTTTACGTAATGGTTTCTTTGAATTGACGTGCGAATCACTCATTATGATATCTTCGACCGCCGTCTTTTCATTTACTGGCAGCAGTGGCGCAATATCTTCCGCGATAGGTGGTTCTTTTGGCGGTTTGGTTTCCGGATGGATTTCTGCATCCATCTTGAACCCTATACGTGGCACCGTAAGCAGAATATCTTTACTTACTCCGAGCGCTTCAAAGGCTTTTCTCAGTTCACTGATATGGTTGCTTAACGTGGCACTGGATGGAGAGAAGCCAAAATCCTCCCAGACATGTTTGATCAGTGTTTCACGCGTTAACTCCATTCTATTATTCTTTATCAACTCGGTTAACAACCGCGTAGCGGGGTTAGATAACCCTATTGCTAATTGACTGTTGTTTCTAAGCACTAGAGATTTACTTTCCGGATCGAAAACTAGTGTCAAATTTATTATATATTTCATTTGGATACCTCAATAACCCTAGTGCGTAATCTTTAAAATAACCTTTGGTAAGATTAGTCTCATTTAAATTTTAATAGAATCTATGAGAGATTAATAGCGGCAGTCAACTACTTTTGAATAAATTAATTTCCACCAGGGATGACTTTGAAATTAAAGGGGTTTTAGCGTCTAATTTTCATTATTGTATTGTTGTTATATTCTAATTATTTTTGTTTTTTTCTTTGTTTTTGGTGTTTTTATCTAATTTTTTGCAATTAATTAGATTACTTGTCTTTTTTGGTTGGTTGTCTGTACCATTACTTCCAGTTGCCGGTAGCTATGACGTGGTGCGGTGGAAGGAAATATAGACTCATTCCTGCGTACTGAGTTTTATGATTCCGAATAAATGGCGACTTTTTACAAAATGGGAATAGTCCCTAATCAAGGATAAGGAT
>NZ_JVEL01000580.1:0-879 GCF_001076875.1 Serratia sp. 506_PEND | reverse complement strand
TGTTCTTTCTGACCTCCAACCTGGGGTATCAGACTATCGTGGACAATGCCGGGGATCCGCAGGCGCTCCACGATGCGCTCTATCCGGAGCTGGCGGCCTTTTTCCGGCCCGCACTGCTGGCCCGCATGGAGATTATCCCTTATCTGCCGCTGTCATCCGACACGCTGAGAGCTCTTGTTCAGGGCAAGCTGGCGCATCTCAGTACGCTGCTGGCGCAGCGTTTTGGCGCGAGCGTTGAGACCGACGATGCGGTGGCTGACGAGATTTTGCGCCGGGCGACCCGCAGCGACAATGGCGCCCGTATGCTGGAATCCATCATTGATGGGGCCTTGTTGCCGCCGCTGTCGCTGAAATTGCTGCAGAAAATGTCACAGGCTGAACCCGTATCCCGCATCCGGATCGGACTTGAGGCGGGGGACTTTGTGGCGGTGGTGGAGGGGTGAACATGCTAAAGGCGATACAGTTCGCCCGGACCCTGCTTCAGCCGGACAATGATGCCGCGCTGGCCGACTGGCTGCTCGCCACCCTCAGGGAATGCTGGCAACCTGAGGGCATTATCCTGGGACTGTGTGATTACAGCGGGCGTTTACTGGCGTGTACCGGGTATCACCCTGCCGGGACCTTTCATCTGGTGCTGCCAGTGGATGACTTCGGCCATCCACTGGCCAGCGTGGTGCATGACAACGCCCCGCATCTCTGGGAAACCCTGCACGGGGGGGCCCGGACGGAACACGCGGGTTTTCGTGAACTGCTGATGACCATGCAGACCACCACAGGTCTGCTGGCACTGCCTGTCTGCGATGAAACGCAAAAAATCACCGGGGTGCTCGGATTCTTTGATGAGTCGGATGCCCTTCAGCGGTGGTCTGACAGCGAGTT
>NZ_JVEL01000579.1:511-606 GCF_001076875.1 Serratia sp. 506_PEND | reverse complement strand
ATGGCAGGCGAGGACTCATAACGAGTCGGGACCTGAGAGTTTGCGCGTTTTATGCCGGATGGTTGAATGCCAGCAACAAAATTAACACCAGCAAT
>NZ_JVEL01000579.1:0-411 GCF_001076875.1 Serratia sp. 506_PEND | reverse complement strand
GCTAATTAATCAGGCCATCCCGGATAAAAACCAGCAGGCAGGACTGCTGTCTGAAATGGAAACAGCCCGTGATGAAAATGTGCTTCCACTGGATAGTTTTGACTGGCTTCGTCAGAATGAGCGGGCCACGTTCTGGCTATGGGCGTATCTCTGTAAGGCCGGGGATTATGAGTTTGGCATTGGCCCGCCAGCAAATGCTGAATTCGGGAAAAACTGGTATCAGCGAATAAATCTGAGTTTATCTCCGGCAAGTCATCAGGAGAGAATGCATATTCTCATCACCTTCTTTGACAACATTTACATTTCCACACCCCCTGTGAATCACCTTAAGAAACAGGTATTCGAAAAACTGAAAGACCGGTGGAAAATCATTTACAGTAAACCGCTGCCGTTAAAATGGCTGCCGGATGA
>NZ_JVEL01000578.1:0-915 GCF_001076875.1 Serratia sp. 506_PEND | reverse complement strand
GCCTGCGCGCCAAAATCGAAGATGAGTTTCCGGAGCTGACGCACGGTCTGCTCAATATGCTCTGGCCGAATTATCTGCGCCCTGTACCCTCGATGACCATTATTCAGTTTACGCCGGTTGAGGGGGCGCTGGCACAGCCCGCGTTTCTCGGGCGCGGGTGTACGCTCGACAGTATTGTTCAGAATGAGACGGTGTGCCATTTTCAGACCTGCCATGACCTGTGGATCTTTCCGGCCACGCTTGAGAACGTCAGCGCATACAGCGGTACAGATGTGTCGGCGATCACTCTGGAGATAACACTGCAGGTGCCGATGACGCTGGAGCAACTGGATCTCAGTAAGCTGCGGTTTTATCCTGGCGGTGATGCCTGGACGGCTCGTGAACTCTATTTCTGGTTATCGGACCGGCTGGCCTGGATTGAGCTGGAAATTGACGGCACGCGTTTTCGTCAGCCTGCCAGCCTCCTCAGGACCAGTGGGTTTGCGCGGGAAGAGGCGTTGCTGCCATATCCCGGCAATATCTACTCAGGCTATCGCATCCTGCAGGAGTACTTCTGTTTCCCTGAAAGTTTTCTGTTTTTCCATCTGGCGGGCGGCGACTGGCCTAAGCAGCCGCTGGCTGTGTCGTCATTTAAGCTGCATTTCTGTTTTGCACGTCCGCTCCCCCCTTCACTGAAGGTCCGCAAGGATACCTTCATGCTGAACTGTGTGCCGGCCATCAATCTTTTCCGTCATGACAGCGAACCTGTGGCGCTCACCGGACAGCAGACGGAATACCCGTTACGGACGAGCTACAGTCATCCTGAAAGTTATGAAATCTTCTCCGTGGACAAGGTAGAAGGCTGGGTGGAAGGCCCGGATGGTCGTGCCCGGGGCGGTACGCGGGTGTATCAGCCTTTTGAAAGTTTTCAGCACC
>NZ_JVEL01000002.1:0-2875 GCF_001076875.1 Serratia sp. 506_PEND | reverse complement strand
CCGGCGAAAAATCTACCCACGTTTACGGTAAAGACGTGTGGCTGCCGGACGAAACTCTGGACCTGATCCGCGACTACCGCGTCGCCATCAAAGGCCCCCTGACCACTCCGGTCGGCGGCGGCATCCGTTCTCTGAACGTGGCGCTGCGCCAGCAGCTGGACCTGTACGTGTGCCTGCGCCCGGTGCGTTACTACCAGGGTACCCCAAGCCCGGTGAAACAGCCTGAGCTGACCGACATGGTGATCTTCCGCGAAAACGCCGAAGACATCTACGCCGGCATCGAGTGGAAAGCCGGCTCCGCCGAAGCGGACAAAGTGATCAAATTCCTGCGCGACGAAATGGGCGTGAAGAAAATCCGCTTCCCAGAGCAGTGCGGTATCGGCGTGAAGCCATGCTCCGAAGAAGGGACCAAGCGTCTGGTGCGCGCGGCGATCGAATACGCCATCACCAACGACCGCGACTCCGTGACTCTGGTTCACAAAGGCAACATCATGAAGTTCACCGAAGGTGCCTTCAAGGATTGGGGCTATGAGCTGGCGCGCGAAGAGTTCGGCGGCGAGCTGATCGACGGCGGCCCATGGCTGAAGATCAAGAACCCGAACACCGGCAAAGAGATCGTGGTTAAAGACGTGATCGCCGACGCCTTCCTGCAGCAGATCCTGCTGCGCCCGGCGGAATACGACGTGATCGCCTGTATGAACCTGAACGGCGACTACATCTCCGACGCCCTGGCGGCCCAGGTAGGCGGCATCGGCATTGCGCCGGGCGCCAACATCGGCTCCGACTGCGCGCTGTTCGAAGCGACTCACGGCACCGCGCCGAAGTACGCCGGCCAGGACAAAGTGAACCCAGGCTCCATCATCCTGTCCGCAGAGATGATGTTGCGTCACATGGGCTGGTTCGAAGCGGCTGACCTGATCGTTAAAGGCATGGAAGGCGCCATCGCCGCCAAAACCGTGACCTATGACTTCGAACGCCTGATGGAAGGCGCTAAACTGCTGAAATGTTCAGAGTTTGGCGACGCCATCGTTAAACACATGTAAGGGTGTTTGGCGTTTGAATGAGAACGGGAGCCTTAGGGCTCCCGTTTTTTTACTGTTCAAATATGAGTGAGGTGTCGGACAGGCTCACTGCGCGGCGTTAGCCGATTCACGCACGACCAGCACCGGGCAATTGGCGTGGCGGACGACGGCGGTGGCATTGGAGCCGAGGAGATAAGTGATGGCAGAAGGGCGGTTGGAACCCATCACGATAATCTCCGCGTTGAGCGCATCGGCGAGCTCCAGGATCTGATCTTTGGGATCGCCGACGGCAACGTGCGTGGTCACTCTATCTTCAGGCACGCTGAATTCTTTGGCCGCTTTTGCCAGCCCCTCGGTTGCTACCGCAATGATTTCGTCTTTGGTTTCTATCGCCGCCGTGGCGGCAAAGCCGAAAGCGGCATAGGTGGCGCGCGACGGGATCACCGCCAGGAAATGGACGTGGGAGTCTTCGAGCCTGGCGAGCGCGTTGACATGCGGGATGACCTGCTGTGTTAATTCCGGCTCGGTAATATCCACGGGAACCAAAATAGTTTTGTACATACTCCCTCCTTATCGTTTTCAAAAAACTCCACTTTTTGGATTATAGCTGCTTGACGCCGAGAAAACGGCGATCGGTATGGCAGAACCAAAGAAATTGACCGCCAAAAGGGAAAGTATGCAGAAACCGTTGTTGTGGCAATCGATTAGAAGCGGCTGATCTGGCTGTTAAAGGCATGGGAAGCGAACTGTTCAATGATCGCGCCGCTATTGTTAAGCGTGTATCAGCGTGTTTGGCGTTTGAGTAGAAAAGGAGCTCTCGGGGCCCTTCTTTGTTACAATCAGTAATATTGTTATCCAGTGAAAAGATAGTTTAAATGACCAAGAAAACCATTTCTGTTTTGATTTTGTCTTTATTTATTGGCGGGTGCACCACGCAAACTACCGATGAGCGAATGGCCAGGGCGAAAGCGAAGTACGCCGAATCAACCCCAGTCGCGCAAGCGCCTTCACCCTTGGTGCGTTTGGAATGCAATACGCAAGCAGGAACCCAAATCACGGCCATGATGAATGGCGCATCGCAAACCGTCACCATTAACAGCGCCGTATTCCGTTTTGTCGACCGGGACGACGTTCAGGGCATTGATACATTGAGCTTTGCCAGAACCGTTGACGGCGTTACCAGCTGGGTGTTCGTGAACATGGCATCCAGCGATCCGGTTTATCTCAGCATTGTGAGCCAAAAGACCGTGTTGAAATTTATGTGCAGTGCTTACAAAGGATGAGCGAAAACGTGTATGCCATCGCTGTCTATTCATACGTTATTCTGTCGAAAATCGGTGCGTCACTGCTGTTGTAGTGACGGACTGCACAGCCCCTGGCGAAAGTTTTAATGTCACTAGCGGTGTATATTGATCCTGTATAACGTATTGGCCGGAGCTCTTTGCGTGGCCCAGCGTCAACTGATTTCACTACTGATAATTATCCATAAGGACAGGGATATGAAAATAACGCATTCAGGCTATAAAACCGGCGTTGCCACAGTATTGGCGGCGATGACCGCGCTGGCATTAACGGGCTGTGCCAAAAACACGGCCCCCAGCCAAACCGATCCGGTAAATAAAGAGGTTGGCGATATTTTCACCAGCCTTGGCGGCCCAAAGACGTCGGCGCCGGGAAAAGAGAAAGAACACTATATCGCCCAGTTGCAGGCCGCGATTCAAAGCCATTTGAAAGATGCCGAAGCCTACTCAGGCAAGCGTTGCACATTGAGCATCAAGCTGGCGCCGGACGGTATGCTGATCAGCATTCGGGCTGAGCAAGGGGAACCGGAACTTTGCCAGGCCGCGATCAAG
>NZ_JVEL01000577.1:0-16630 GCF_001076875.1 Serratia sp. 506_PEND | reverse complement strand
GAATCGTGTGAACGGGGCGAATAATAGCGGGGCGCCTGGGGTTTGTCAAAGCGCTAAACTGCAAAAAAAGCGCGTTTGCTGAGGGAATGAGCACCTTGCGCTGTTTTTCGGCATTTTCCATCGCTATGCGTTGATTTTTGCATCCCAAATCGTTTTGACGCCGCTTGCACAAGCCTTTGCACGGCGATGGTGCAGGGTCACTCTCGCTATCCTGCACCTTCTCATCTTGGCCGTACGGCCCAGCCCCTGTTATCCCCGCCACACGCCGCGCCGCAACTGATATGTAGGATGAATAAGCAAACAATATGTATTCGTCGTCACAATGGCTGGATTTTTGCTTACTCATTTTTGGGGAATGCGACTGCGCTCTCAAGAAAAATATTTTCCCCGTCTACACATAAAGTGACTGATCCGCGCCCTAGGGCGTTTCGCTACAACAGTGCTGAGGAAGATAACAATGTCATCGAAATTGATAAAAAGTCCGCTCGCTGCTTTGCTCATCGGTTGTTTAGGTACGGCGTTTTCCGCGCAGGCCGATATCGTCATCGGCGTTGCCGGGCCGTTCTCCGGGCCGAATGCCACCTATGGCGATCAGTATTGGCGCGGGGCTTCGCAGGCGGCGGCGGACATCAACGCCGCCGGCGGGATCAAAGGGGAAAAAATCAAGCTGGTGCAGGGGGATGACGCCTGCGAACCGAAACAGGCGGTCGCGGTCGCCAACCGGCTGGTGGATCAGGACAAGGTCTCGGCGGTGGTCGGCCACTTCTGTTCCTCATCCACCATGCCCGCCTCCGAGGTGTATGACGAGGCCGGCATCATCGCCATTACCCCCGGCTCCACCAACCCGCAGATCACCGAGCGCGGCATGAAGACCATGTTCCGCATGTGCGGGCGCGACGATCAGCAGGGCGTCATCGCCACCAACTACATGCTGGATACCCTGAAGGCCAAACGCATCGCGGTGATCCACGATAAAGACACCTACGGCCAGGGGCTGGCGGACGCAGCGAAGGCGGCGATGAACAAGCGCGGGGTTAAAGAGGTGCTGTATGAGGGGCTGTCGCGCGGCGAGAAAGACTTCAACGCGCTGGTGACCAAGATCGCCTCGGTCAAACCTGACGTGGTCTACTTCGGCGGCTGCCATCCGGAAGCCGGGCCGCTGGTGCGCCAGATGCGCGAGCAGGGCGTGACCGCCAAGTTCTTCTCCGGCGACTGCGTGGTGACCGAAGAGCTGGTGACCGCCGCCGGCGGGCCGCAGTACACCAACGGCGTGCTGATGACCTTCGGCAACGATCCGCGCCAGATCGCGGAAGGCAAGGCGGTGATCGCCAAGTTCCGCGCCAGCGGCTTTGAGCCGGAAGGCTACACCCTTTACTCCTACGCTTCGATCCAGGCGATCGCCGCCGCCTTCAACGCCACCGGCGGCAAAGACAGCGCCAAGGCCGCCGACTGGCTGAAGTCGCACGACGTGGACACCGTGATGGGCAAAAAAGCCTGGGATCAGAAGGGCGATCTGAAGGTCTCCGACTACGTGGTCTATCAATGGGATGACAAGGGCAAATATCACCAGCTGTAAACGGCCGAACCGTGAAGTTGTAACCCTATGACAGACGGGCCGCCGCCCTGGCGCGCCCGTTCCGCGACTACCTTTGGCCGCGTCGGACTGCGTTGGCGGCCTTACCAGGCGAGACTGCTCATTATGGATGTATTCTTTCTGCAACAGCTGATCAACGGCCTGACCCTCGGCGCGGTGTATGGCCTGATCGCCATCGGCTACACCATGGTTTACGGCATCATCGGCATGATCAACTTCGCCCACGGCGAGGTGTACATGATCTCCGCCTACCTGTGCGCCATCGGTCTGGCGCTGCTGTCGTTCTTCGGGCTGCACTCGTTCCCGCTGCTGATCCTCGGCACGCTGGTGTTCACCATCGTCATCACCGGGGTGTACGGCTGGGTGATCGAGCGCATCGCCTACAGGCCGCTGCGCAACTCCACCCGCCTGGCGCCGCTGATCTCCGCCATCGGCATGTCGTTAATCCTGCAAAACTACGCGCAGATCAGCCAGGGGCCGCGCCAGCAGGGCATCCCGACGCTGCTGAGCGGCGTGTTCCGCCTGGAGTTCGACGGCGGCGTGGTCCAGATCACCTACACCAAGGTGTTCATTCTGGTGGCGTCGCTGCTCGGCATGGCGATCCTCACCTACGTCATTCAGCGCACCCGGCTGGGGCGCATCTGCCGCGCCACCCAGCAGGATCGCAAAATGGCCTCGATTCTCGGCATCAATACCGATCGGGTGATCTCGCTGGTGTTCGTGATCGGCGCCGCCATGGCCGGGCTGGCCGGGGTGCTGATCACCATGAACTACGGCACCTTCGATTTTTACGTCGGCTTTATCATCGGCATCAAGGCCTTCACCGCCGCGGTGCTGGGCGGCATCGGTTCGCTGCCGGGCGCGATGCTCGGCGGGCTGCTGCTCGGCGTGGCGGAGGCGCAGTTCGCCGGCATGGTGAATTCGGATTACAAGGACGTGTTCTCCTTCGGGTTGCTGGTGGCGATCCTGATCTTCCGCCCGCAGGGCCTGCTCGGCCGGCCGCTGGTCGCCAAGGTTTAAGGAGAACGCCATGTCGCAATCCGTAATCAACGGCGGGCTGGACGTTAAACGCAGCCTGCTGGATGCCGTTTTGGCCGGGCTGATCGCCCTGATCGTGTTCGGGCCGATTGTCGGCATCGTGCTGAACGGCTACAGCTTCAACGTCGAGCCGCGCCGGCTGGTGTGGATCATCGTTGCGGTGATGGCCGGGCGGCTGCTGCTGAGCCTGTTCCTGCAAACCGCGCCGGGCCGCAAGGTGCTGGCGCGCTTCGACGGCGGCAACGACGGCGTGTACGTGCGTCCGCTGGGCTATAAATCCAATCTGCGCTGGTTCCTGCCGCTGATGGCGGCGATCGCGCTGTTGTTCCCGTTCGTCGCCACCAAATACCTGCTGACGGTGGCGATCCTCGGCCTGATCTACGTGCTGCTCGGCCTGGGGCTGAATATCGTGGTCGGGTTGGCGGGGCTGCTGGATCTGGGGTACGTGGCGTTTTACGCCATCGGCGCCTACGGGCTGGCGTTGGGCTACCAGTATCTCGGGCTCGGTTTTTGGGCGATGCTGCCGCTCGGGGCGCTGATGGCGGCGCTGGCCGGCGCGCTGCTGGGCTTTCCGGTGCTGCGTATGCACGGCGACTATCTCGCCATCGTCACGCTCGGGTTCGGCGAGATCATCCGGCTGGTGCTGAACAACTGGATGTCGCTCACCGGCGGGCCGAACGGCATTTCGGTGCCGGCGCCGACGGTGTTCGGCCTGGAGTTCGGCCGGCGCGCCAAGGACGGCGGAGTGCCGATCCACGAGTTTCTCGGCATCGATTACAATCCCAACCTCAAGTTCATCTTCATCTACGCGATGCTGTTTTTGGTGGTGCTGCTGGTGCTGTACATCAAGCACCGGCTGACGCGCATGCCGATCGGCCGCGCCTGGGAGGCGCTGCGCGAGGACGAGATCGCCTGCCGTTCTTTGGGGCTGAATCACGTGCTGGTGAAGCTGTCGGCGTTTATGCTCGGCGCCTCCACCGCCGGACTGGCGGGGGTGTTTTTCGCCACTTACCAGGGGTTCGTCAACCCGACTTCGTTCACCTTCTTCGAGTCGGCCCTGATCCTGGCGATCGTGGTGCTGGGCGGCATGGGCTCCACCCTCGGCGTGGTGCTGGCGGCCTTCGTGCTGACGGTGGCGCCGGAGCTGCTGCGCAGCTTCGCCGAATACCGGGTGCTGCTGTTTGGCGTGCTGATGGTGGCGATGATGATCTGGCGGCCGCGCGGGCTGGTGCGCATCAGCCGATCCAGCTTCGCCGAACGCAAGGGGGTGGCGCCATGAGCGACGCCATTTTGCGGGTGGAACACCTGATGATGCGCTTTGGCGGCATCAAGGCGCTGAACGACGTCAATCTGGAGGTGGAGCGCGGTTCCATCACCGCCCTGATCGGCCCCAACGGCGCCGGCAAGACCACGGTGTTCAACTGCCTGACCGGCTTTTACCGCGCCAGCGGCGGCGCGATCCTGCTCAATACCCACAAGCGGCCGACCGACGTGATCCAGGTGCTGGGGCAGAAGTTCCGCGCCGGCGACTGGATACGCCCGAAGCGGCTCGGTTCGCGCCTCTATTACAAGATGTTCGGCGGCACCCACTTGGTCAACCGCGCCGGGCTGGCGCGCACCTTCCAGAATATCCGCCTGTTCCGCGAAATGTCGGTGGTGGAGAACCTGCTGGTGGCGCAGCACATGCAGAGCAACCGCAACCTGATCGCCGGGGTGCTGAATACGCCGGGCTACCGCCGGGCGGAAAGCGCTGCGCTCGATCACGCCTTCTATTGGTTGGAGGTGGTGGATCTGGCGGACTGCGCCAACCGGCTGGCGGGGGAGATGTCCTACGGCCAGCAGCGGCGGCTGGAGATCGCGCGCGCCATGTGCACCGCGCCGGAGATGATCTGCCTCGACGAACCGGCCGCCGGGCTGAACCCGGTGGAGACGGCCGCGCTGAGCCGCATCATCCGCTTCCTGCGCCAGCATCACGGCATCACGGTGCTGCTGATCGAGCATGACATGGGCATGGTAATGGAGATCTCCGATCGGGTGATCGTGCTCGATCACGGCGATGTGATCGCCCGCGGCACGCCGCAAGAGATCCAGCACAACGAGGCGGTGATCGCCGCCTACCTGGGCGCGGACGAAGAGGAGCTGGCGGGATGAGCGAAGCGATGTTGGAATTTCGCGAAGTGGATGTGTTTTACGGGCCGATCCAGGCGCTGCGCCAGGTGTCGCTGCAGGTGAACGCCGGGGAGACGGTGGCGCTGATCGGCGCCAACGGCGCGGGCAAGTCCACGCTGTTGATGTCGATCTTCGGCCAGCCGCGCATCGCCGGCGGGCAGATCCTGTTTGGCGGCGAGGACATCAGCCGCCGCTCCACGCACTTTGTTGCCAGCAGCGGCATCGCGCAGGCGCCGGAGGGGCGGCGCATCTTTCCGGACATGAGCGTGGAGGAGAACCTGTTGATGGGCACCATCACCGTCGGCAATCGCTACCTGGAGGAGGATTTGCCGCGCATGTTCGAGCTGTTTCCGCGCCTCAAGGAGCGGCGCAACCAGCGGGCGATGACCATGTCCGGCGGCGAGCAGCAGATGCTGGCGATCGCCCGCGCGCTGATGAGCCGGCCGAAGCTGCTGCTGTTGGACGAGCCGAGCCTGGGGCTGGCGCCGATCGTGGTGCGGCAGATCTTCGGGGTGCTGCGCGAGCTGACCCGCAGCGGCATGACGCTATTTCTGGTGGAGCAGAACGCCAACCACGCGCTGAAACTGTCCGATCGCGGCTATGTGATGGTCAATGGCCAGATCCGCCTCACCGGCAGCGGCCAGGAGCTGTTGAACGATCCGGAGGTGAGAAAGGCCTATCTGGGCGGCGGCTGAGCGCCGCCCCACGGGCAGGGATGCCCGCGTTCATTTTTCAGCGTCGTTGCGCTCTTGGCCATCGTAGTGTGAACGGGCCGCTCTGAAGGCGTCGGCGGAGGCGATAATCCACGACCAGAGCGGCAGCATGTTGAGCAGCATCTCTTTCCCCGCGTCGGTGATGGTGTAAACCACGCGGGGCAGTTTCTCCTGATAATCGCAGCGCGATATCAGGCCGTCCCGCTCGAGATGGCGCAGCGTCCGCGTCAGCATTCTCTGCGTCACGCCCGCCAGTTGGCGGCTTATCTCGCCGTGGCGCAGCGGCCCGTGAGTGCCCAGGATATGCAATACCCCCAGCGACCAACGGTTGCCCGCATGCGCGAGGATCTCACGCTTCAATCCTTCATCGTCGTTGCTCAGTTCTTCACAGAACGCCTGCGAAAATTGCAGCAGCGCTTCCCGATCGCTCGTCATATTCCTCTCCGGTATCACGCGTGTACCTAATTGAACCCGTTTTTGTCAGCTGTCAGGATGACGCAGTGTCAAGACAGGAGGCAAGAATGAAATCCACAAATCCATCTATCAATACCGTGCTCATACTCGGCGCCGGTGAACTGGGGCTGCCGGTATTGTGTGCGATGAGCCGGCAGGCTCGGTTATCTCCATCTTTAAAAATCAGCGTGCTGCTCCGGCCGGAGGCTGCACGCGCCGTCAGCGGCCCGCTCCGGGCGCGGCGGGATGCGCTGGCGCGGCTCGGCATCGCCGTGGTGGAAGGCGATCTGCAGCAAAACGGCGTGGAGGCGCTGAGCGCGCTATTCCGTTCCTTCGACGCGGTGATCAACTGCAGCGGCTTTGTCGGCGGGGCGGGCACGCAGATAAAGATCACTCAGGCCGTCTTGCAAGCGGGCGTGGCGCGCTACTTCCCGTGGCAGTTCGGCGTGGACTACGATGTTGTCGGCAAAGGCAGCGGGCAACAGGTGTGGGATGAACAGCTCGAGGTGCGTCACCTGCTGCGTGCGCAGCGTGCGACGGAGTGGGTGATTGTTTCCACGGGCATTTTCACCAGCTACCTGTTTGACCCCGGCTTTGGCGTGGTGGACGCGGCAACCAAAACGGTGCGCGCGCTGGGCGACTGGCGCTACGCGGTGACGCTGACCACCCCCGAGGACATTGGCCGGCTGACGGCCGCGATTTTTTTCCATCGGCCCGCGTTTCGCAACCAGGTGGTCTATATCGCCGGCGACACGCTGACCTACCGCGAGCTTGCCGATGTTATGCAGGCGCGCTGGGGCGTGGAGGTCAACAGGATCCTGTTGGACAAAGAGCGGCTGCGGGAAGATGTGCGGAACCATCCGCGTGACGTCGGCGCTAAATACCGGCTGGCTTTCGCCCGGCCCGACGGCGTGGCGTGGGATAAGGCGAAAACCTTCAATGCGCGCCAGGGCATAGCCACCACCACCGCCGAACAGTGGCTGGCGCAGCAATGGCCGATCCCTCCGGACGGTTAATCGCCTGAGCGCCGCAGTCAGAACTGGCGCTGCATCCAGCGCACGTTCAGCCGCACCAGCGCGATGATGGCGCTGGAGAGCAGCCGCAGCCCGCCGGGCATGTCGCGGCGGCGAATGTCCAGCAGCAGCACGGTGCGCACCTGCGGGCTGTCGTTCCATACCTCGTGCTCGAAGGTATCGTCCCAGAGCATGAACTCCCCCTCGCGCAGCCGGTATTCGCGGCCGTCCACCTTCAGCACCGCCGCCGGCGCGCCGTCGGCGCGTTTGGGCATGTCCAGCACCAGATAGCCGCGCAGAATGCCGCGGAACGGACCGCGATGGGGCGGCACCTGTTTGCCGGGCGCCAGGAAGGAGAGCGACGCGGACAGCACGTCCGGCGAGGAGGCGATCAGCGCCGCCAGCGTCGGACAGCGCGCCAGGTTGCGGGGGATGGGCTGGCCATAGGCCTTCATGATGAACATGCGCCAGTCGCGCGCGTCGTTGGCGGAGATGGACGCCTGCTGGCTCATGATCTCGTGAAAGCGCGGGATATTGTGCAGATCGTGGGCGACCGTCAGCGCCTCTTCGCGGATCTGCCGCCATTGGGCGGTGAAGCGTTCGGCGTCGGGGAAGAGGGCTGCGCTGTCGAGCACCGGCTGGCCCTGGATGCGGCGATCGTAAACATTGCGCAGGGCAAGTACGGACCAATCATAAATCGCGGACATCATAATGACCTCGCCTCAGGAAACGCCAAAGGGACACTGCGCGCTTCTTCGGCGCGGCGCGTGGACGGCCGGGGAGAAACGGCAGGAAAAATTGGTACGCTTCAATAGATTAGCACAGCATTTGTGCAACCGTGTGTCTGCGAATGTGTCGAAATGCGGCGAAAAAAACCACACAATTAAAGTGTGACGCGTATCGCATTTAGCGGGCCGGTTGGTTAAAATATCGCGACTTGCCCGCACCTGTCCGGATTTTGTTTACCATGGAACACGCTCCCGTTTCGCGCTCAACCGCCTGGTTGCGCGTGGTCATCCTCGCCGTCTCGGCCTTTATTTTCAACACCACCGAGTTTATTCCGGTCGGTCTGCTGAGCGATATCGCCGCCAGCTTCTCGATGCAAACCGAACAGGTCGGCCTGATCATCACCATTTACGCCTGGATCGTCGCCGCCGCCTCGCTGGCGTGCATGCTGCTGACCAGCAAAATTGAGCGCCGCAAACTGTTGATCGGCGTGTTCATGCTGTTTATCGCCAGCCACGTGCTGACCGCCGTGGCCTGGAACTTCACCACGCTGGTTATCTCGCGCGCCGGCGTGGCGCTGGCGCACTCGGTGTTCTGGTCGATCACCGCCTCGCTGGCGATCCGCGTGGCGCCGCCGGGCAAGAAAGCCCAGGCGCTGAGCCTGCTGGCGGGCGGCACCGCGCTGGCGATGGTGCTCGGGTTGCCGCTCGGGCGGGTGGTCGGGCAACTGCTCGGCTGGCGCATGACCTTTATCGGCATCGCGGTGTGCGCCACGCTGGCGCTGGTGCTGCTGTGGCGCCTGCTGCCGGTGCTGAAAAGCGAGCACTCCGGTTCGCTGGCCAGCGTGCCGCTGCTGTTCAAACGCCCGGCGCTGGTGGCGCTGTACATGCTGACCATCATTGTGGTGACGGCGCACTTCACCGCCTACAGCTACATCGAGCCGTTTATCCAGACCGTGGCCGGGCTGTCGGAGAACTTCACCACGCTGATGCTGCTGCTGTTCGGCGCCGCCGGCATCGTCGGCAGCCTGCTGTTCAGCCGCTACAGCGAGCGGTTTCCTTCCGGCTTCTTCATCGGCGCCATCACGCTGCTGGCCTTGAGCCTGCTGCTGCTGTTGCCGGCGGCCGGCAGCGAAAGCCACCTGACGGTGCTGTGCATCTTCTGGGGGATGGCGATCATGGCGATCGGCCTGTCGATGCAGGCCAAAGTGCTGAGCCTGGCGCCGGACGCTACCGACGTGGCGATGGCGATTTTCTCCGGCCTGTACAACTTCGGCATCGGCAGCGGCGCGCTGCTGGGCAACCAGGTGAGTCTGCATCTGGGCATGGGCAACATCGGCTTCGTCGCCGCGCCGCTGGCGCTGATCGCCCTCGGCTGGTGCCTGTTGAGCGTCTACCGCAGCGAACGGCTGCAGCAGCACCACAGCCGTTAACCTGCGGCATCCCGCGCTGCATTTTCCTGCTATAAAACAGGCTGCTGCAGCGTTTTATGCTTAACTTTTTTTCATAGTCTGCTAATTAAAAATTTAACTCCGACGCCGCTTCGCTAGCATAGAAAGTCATCAAAAATGTTAATGCGAGGTTAACGGTGAGTGACTCTGTAGCGGCGTCGCCGATCCATGCGCGGGATTTGGCGGCCAGAATCGACGCCTTGCCCGCGTCGGCCGGCCTGTGGCGCTTTATCATTCTGCTGTCGCTGGGCGGCTTTTTCGAACTCTACGATCTGTTCCAGACCGGCTATATCAGCACCGGCCTTATCGCCGACGGCATTTTCCACACCGGCGCGCAGGGTGTCTTCGGCGTGTCGGATCAGGCGGCCTTCGCCTCCGCCACCTTTCTCGGCCTGTTCGTCGGCGCCAGCCTGCTGAGCCCGTACGCCGATCGCTTCGGCCGGCGCGCCACCTTTATGTTCGCCCTGATCTGGTATGGCGCCTTCTCGCTGCTGTTGGCGTTTCAACAGCAGGCGGAATGGGTGATCTTTCTGCGTTTTCTGGTGGGCGTCGGGCTCGGCATCGAGTTGGTGACCATCGATACCTACCTGACGGAGTGGGTGCCCGCGCATCTGCGTACCCGGGCTTTCGCCTTCGCGTTCTTCGTGCAGTTTCTGTCGGTGCCGGCGGTGGCGCTGATGTCCTGGTGGCTGGTGCCGCAGACGATTTGGGGCCTGAGCGGCTGGCGCTATGTGGTGATCGCCGGCGCGCTGGCTTCGCTGGTGATCTGGCTGGTGCGCAAGGGGCTGCCGGAGTCGCCGCGCTGGCTGGTGCAACAGCGGCGCTATGCGCAGGCCCGGCAGGTGATGCGGGACATGGAACGGCGCTGCGGCGTGGCGGCCGCGGACTTCCCGTCGCGCCCGGTTGACGATGCCGAGGGAGCGCCGCTGCGCGGCCGCTTTCGCGACATCTGGGCGCCGCAATATCGCGATCGCACGCTGATGCTGGTAGTGATGAATTTCTTTCAGGCCATCGGCTTCTTCGGCTTCGGCAACTGGTTGCCGGCGCTGCTGTCGGGCAAGGGCGCTTCGGTCACCCACAGCCTGCTGTACGCTTTCTTCATCACGCTGGCCTACCCGCTTGGCTCGCTGCTGTGCAGCTTCTACGCCGACAAGATGGAGAACAAGTGGCAGATCGTGTTGTCCTGCCTGGTGACGGTGATCTTCGGCTCGCTGTTCGCACTGCAGAACAACCCACTGTGGCTGATCCTGTGCGGTTTCTTCATCACCTGGTCCAACGCCTGGCTGACCTACAGCTACCACTCGTATCAATCCGAGATCTTCCCGACCCATATCCGCGCCCGCGCCGTCGGTTTCTGCTACTCCTTCAGCCGCCTGTCGACGGTATTCAGCAGCATCATCATCGGCATTATCTTGCAGTACGGCGGTTCGCTGGGGGTGATCGCGTTTATCGTCGCCAGCATGCTGATCGTGATGCTGGTGATCGGGCTGTTCGGCCCAAAAACGCGCGGTATCGATCTGGAAAACATCTGACGTTTTGCGCCGGCGGCGACGCCGGCTTCTTCAGCAAAAAAACTCGCGATCATGCGAAAATTATTCCGTTATCACTGCCTTTACGCCTGCCGTACTGTTAACCCGTACAAAATCCAATTCGATACCGAGCGGGGAACACGTCATGAGCACCCTTACCGCGCCCGATGGCGCACGCATTTTCTATAAGGATTGGGGCCGCGGCCAGCCGATCCTGTTCTCCCACGGTTGGCCGCTGTCCGCCGACGCCTGGGACAACCAGCTGCTGTTTTTCGGCCAGAGCGGATTCCGCGTGATCGCCCACGATCGCCGCGGCCACGGCCGTTCCGATCAAACCTGGCACGGCAACGACATCAATCAATACGCTGACGATCTGGCCCTGCTGATCGAAACGCTGGATCTGCGCGATCTGATCCTGGTCGGCCATTCCACCGGCGGTGGCGAAGTGGCGCGCTACATCGGCCGCCACGGCAGCGATCGGGTGGCGAAGGTGGTGCTGGTCGGCGCCGTACCGCCGCTGATGCTGCAAACGCCGGTCAACCCTGAGGGTACGCCGATGGCGGCCTTCGACGGCATTCGCAGCGGCGTGGCGGGCAACCGCTCGCAGTTCTTCAAAGATTTGGCGGTGCCGTTCTATGGCCTCCACTGCGACGAGGTGGAGAGCAATGCGGGGCTGATCGACCACTTCTGGCTGATGGGCATGCAGGGCGGCGTGAAAGGGCAGTACGAGTGTGTGCGCGCGTTCTCCGAAGTGGATTACACCGCCGACCTGCTGGCGATCGACAAGCCGACGCTGCTGGTGCACGGCGACGCCGATCAGATCGTGCCGATCGGCGCCTCGGCGCTGAAAGCCGCTAAGCTTATGCAACAGGCGGAGCTGAATGTTTACGCCGGCGGTTCTCACGGTTTGGCGCAGGTCGATCCCGATCGCTTCAACGCCGATCTGCTGGCCTTCATCCAAAATTCGCCGTTTTAAGGGGGCGCGATGAACCTGACTGCTATCGCCGCCCGCTGCGCACAGCGGCTGCATGCGCCCGCGGTGCGCTGGCTGCTGCTGCTCGCCATTTGCGCCGCCTATATTCAGGGCGGGCTGGTCAAGGCGTTGAACGTTGAGGGCGCGATTGCCGAAATGACCCACTTCGGCTTGCAGCCGGCGGCGCTGTTCGCCGTGCTGGTGACGCTGCTCGAACTGGCCGCGTCGGCGCTGATCCTGAGCGGCTTTTATCGCTGGCTCGGCGCGTTGGCGCTGGCCGGTTTTACCCTGATGGCGACGCTGATGGCCAATCCGTTCTGGCAGTTCGACGGGGCGGAGCGCGGCCAGATGATGAACGGATTTTTTGAACACCTCGGGCTGGCCGGCGCGCTGTTGCTGGTGGCATTTAACGATTTGAAGGAGCGAACGGATGGCTGAACAGACGGAAAACAAGGCGGCGGCGGGCGGCTTCGCGCCGCTGAAAATCCCATTATTTGCGGTGCTGTGGGGCGCCACGGTGCTCGGCAACGTCGGCAGCTTTATGCGCGACGTCGCCAGCTCGTGGCTGATCACTGACCTGTCGAGCAACCCTTCGGCGGTGGCGCTGATGCAAACCGCCGCTACGCTGCCGGTGTTCCTGCTGGCGATCCCGGCCGGGGTGCTGTCGGACATTCTCGATCGGCGGCGCTTTCTGATCTTCGTGCAAATTCTGCTGGCCTGCGTGAGCGGCAGCCTGCTGGTGCTGTCGCAGACCGGTTCGCTGACGGTGGAATATTTGCTGGCGCTGACGTTCGTCGGCGGCATCGGCGCGGCGCTGATGGGGCCGACCTGGCAGGCGATCGTGCCGGAGCTGGTGCCGCGCGCCGAGCTGAAAAACGCCGTGGCGCTGAACTCGCTGGGCATCAACATCGCCCGTTCCATCGGCCCGGCGGCCGGCGGTCTGCTGCTGGCCAGCTTCGGCGCCGGCGCGGCCTACGGCGCGGACGTGATGAGCTATGTGCTGGTGATCGCGGCGCTGCTGTGGTGGAAGCGGCCGAAGGCCGAGGACAGCGGCCTGTCGGAGCACTTTTTCGGCGCCTTCCGCGCCGGGCTGCGCTATGCCCGTTCCAGCCGCGAGCTGCACGTGGTGCTGCTGCGGGCGGCGGTGTTCTTCGCCTTCTCCAGCTCGGTCTGGGCGCTGCTGCCGCTGGTGGCGCGCCGCATGCTGGGCGGCAGCGCCGGTTTTTACGGCGTTCTGCTGGGTGCGGTAGGCGCCGGGGCGATCCTCGGGGCGATCGTGCTGCCGCGCCTGCGCCAGCGGCTGAACGCCGACGGGCTGGTGTTGCTGGCGGCGGTGCTCACCGCCGTGGTGATGGCGGCCCTGTCGCTGGCGCCGCCGCAGTGGCTGGCGGTGGTGCTGCTGTTGGTGCTGGGCGCCGGCTGGATCATTGCGCTGACCACGCTTAACGGCGCGGCGCAGGGCGTGCTGCCTAACTGGGTGCGCGGCCGCGGCCTGGCCATCTATCTGATGGTGTTCAACGGCGCGATGGCGGCGGGCAGCCTGCTGTGGGGGCTGGTGGCGCAGGAGCTGGGTGTGGCCGCCACGCTGCTGGTCGGCGGCGTCGGCCTGTTGGCGGCGGGGCTGCTGTTCCACCGTCTGCGTCTGCCGACCGGCGAGGCCGATCTGCAGCCGTCGAACCATTGGCCGGAGCCGTTGGTCAACACGCCGGTTGAAAACGATCGCGGCCCGGTGATGATCCAGGTGGAGTACCGCATCCGCGAACAGGATCGGCCGCAGTTCTTGCGCACGCTGCTGATGCTGGAGCGGGCGCGCCGCCGCGATGGCGCTTACGCCTGGGGCATCACCGAGCACACCGGCGATCCGGAATGCATCATGGAGTGGTTCCTGGTGGAGTCCTGGGCGGAGCACCTGCGGCAGCACCAGCGGGTGTCGCACGCCGACGCCGACCTGCAGCAGGAAGCGCTGCGCTTCCATATCGGCCCGGAGAAACCGGTGGTGCATCACTTCCTGTCGTTGGACAGGCGGCAGGTGAAGCATTAACTGCACGGCCAGGCGGTGAGAAGGTGCTATGCTTTTGGTCGGTTCGGCGGCGCGGCCGCCGTAAGACGAATGTAGTCAGCACAGGGAGACACATTGATGACGGCACCTTCTGCTTTTGCCCGCGAGCTTGGGCTGCGCTATCCGATCGTTCAGGGGCCGATGAACGGCGCGTCGCCGCCGGCATTGGCGGTGGCGGTGAGCAACGCCGGGGCGCTGGGATCGTGCGCGGCGGCGCTGTTTTCACCGGCGGTGATCCTCGAACGCGTGCAGCAGATCCGCGCGCAGACCGCCGCGCCGTTCAACATCAATCTGTTTCTGCTCGATGAGCAGCACCCGGATCTCGCCGAGCTCAAGCGCGCCCAGCACCTGCTGCGGCCGTTCCGCGAAGCGCTGGGGCTGAGCGAGCCGCCGCTCCCCACTCAATTCGCCGAAAACAACCGCGACCAGATCGCGGCCCTGCTGGAGGCTGCGCCGCCGGTGGTCAGCTTCACCTTCGGCGTGCTGCCGCGCGCCACGGTCACACAGTTCAAGAAGGCCGGCTCGCGGGTGATCGGCACCGCCACCACGGTGGCGGAAGCCCGCGCCTGGGAAGNGTCTCGGGCGCGGAGGCGGGCGGCCACCGCCCGACCTTCCTCGGCGATATCGAACAGTCCTGCGTCGGGTTGATGGCCCTGTTACCGCAGGTGGTGGCGGCGGTGAAGATCCCGGCGATCGCCGCGGGCGGCATCATGAACGGGCGCGGCATCGCGGCGGCGCAATTGCTGGGCGCGCAGGCGGCGCAGCTGGGCACCGCGTTTCTGTGCAGCCCGGAGTCGGGCATCGCCGAAGCCTGGCGAGCGGCGCTGCGCAACGCCGGCGATGACAGCACGCGCCTGACGCGCGCCTTCAGCGGCCGCCCGGCGCGCGGCATCGTCAATGACTTCATGCGGCAGATGCGCGCGGAAGAGGCGCAGATCCTGCCTTATCCGGTGCAGAACGCGCTCACCGGCGATATTCGCCAGGCGGCGGCCAAGGCCGGGCGCGGGGAGTTTATGTCGCTGTGGGCCGGGCAGGGCGTGGGCCTGGCGCGGCCGATGCCGGCGGCGGAGCTGGTCGCCACGCTGGCGGCGGAGCTGGAAGCGGTGTGACCTCGTCGGCGCGATTTATTGCTGTGGCAATGTAAAAAGACGCCGGGGTGAGGCCTGAGAAGAGATGAACAGTCCGGCGTGAGGCCGGACTGCGGGTTTGCCTTGGCTAGACGAGAATATCGGCGGAAGCGTCGACATGCCCAACGATTTTGACAAGGAAATCAGGCAATTGATTGCCGGAGAGATTGATGGCCAGATCGGTGACATTCTGCTGCGCGTCATAATTCAGCGCCGCTTCATACAAAGAGCCGCTTAAACTATCCACGAAGTGCAACTCATTCCCTTCGGCCTTAGCCGTCTGGTTGAGCCACGACAGGTCGATTTTATCCACCGCCGTCTGGAAATCGCGGATCCAATCCGGCGCGGCGGCTTGGCTGTCGCCGGCTTCGCGGAAGACGAAGGTGTCCGCGCCTGCATTGCCCCAGAGCTGATCGGCGCCGCCGGCACCGTAAATGATGTCGTTGCCTGCACCGCCTTTTAGCGTATTGTTCAGCGCGTTGCCCACTAAAATGTCTGCGCCGCTGCCGCCGATGATATTTTCAATCTGCGCGCCGTAGGCGATGGCGATATTTGCCTTCAAGCCGCCCACATCAGAGAATGCGCCTTCGTTAATGTTGATGCGCTGATCCTGGCTGTAGCCTGAAAAATCCAGCGTGTCATTGCCGCCGGCATCCCAGATAGCCGCCACGATTTTGTCCGTGGACGCCTTAACGCTCAGAAAGTCTCTGTCCGTATTCGAGTTGAAACCATAGGTGGTATCGCCGGTGCGCGTGGTGGTATTCGCGCCGTAAAGCTTCTGTATGGCGGTAATATCATCCAGCTGCGGCCCTGATGGCCAAACGCCTTTATAGTCAGCGCTGGTGTATTGTTCGTTAAAATAGCTCATCAAAGAATATTGATGGTCGTCTTCATAATACTTCGCCGAGTTGGCGTAGGTGGGGTAGGTGGCATTTGACGCATCATAATTGCCGGGATGAGAAAGCCCCAACGCATGCCCTATTTCATGAGTCAGCGTATCCCTGGCGTAGTTATTGGTTTGCGGATTGGAGGCGTCGTAGCCGTTATTGCCGCTGATCCAAATGGTGCTTTTGAGATTGCTCTGCGTACTTTCATACGAGGTGTAATTGCCCCCGCTGGCCGCCTTATAAAAACCAAACTTTATATCTGCATTTTTCGCGTCGTTGCCTTTAACCTCGGTGAACGTGATGTTGGCCACATCCGACCAGGATTGCAATGAAAGCTTGGTTTGGGCTTGCTGGGCGGCGGTAAGCTGCGCGGCGCCCGTCTTGTCGCTGCCGGTATAGACGGGGAAAGAGTAGGTCAAGGTAGCCGCATGGTCGGTCACGCCTTTGCCATTGGCGGAATAATGGCTCCTCAGCAGCAGATCTGAAACTTCTTGCGTGGTATATGACGGTTTACTGCTCCCCGCGTGATCGCCTCTTTCATAACTGGTTAAATAACCGGAAATCTTATCGGTCGCTAATGACATATCAAACTCCTTTGGACGTTGACAATATTGCACCTAACGCTCTATATGCTCGTACACAGGTTTGAAAATCAGGGGTAATTAATGTGATATCATTGGCTTGCCTCCTTGGTCCGGCTTGAATATTGCGTTCAAGCGGAATATATCCTTATCATTAATCACGGTGAGGAATTAATTGTGCACTGTGATTGAGTTAAAGCAGTATAAACACAATTATTTTATTAATGAGTTATTCTTATATGAATCTTTTACATAAGATATGCGTAAAAGGCGTGCTTAAATAACCAGGTGGAATTAAATCTTTATTTAATATTACAC
>NZ_JVEL01000576.1:0-54127 GCF_001076875.1 Serratia sp. 506_PEND | reverse complement strand
CGGCGGCCGAACTTGTTGCTGTCCACCAGCAGGAACTTGCGCTCCGAGGCCAGCAGCATCTGTTGCTTCAACCGCGCATGGTGCTCGTTGCTCTCGCGGATGCCGCCGTCCTGGCAAATGCCGTGGCAGGAGAAGAACAGCTTGTTGATCACGAACTCTTTCAGCATCTGCTCCGCCAGCACGCCGATAAAATCCTCGTACTTGGCGGAATACTCGCCCCCCAGGCCGATGGTGCGCACGTTGGCCTTGCAGGCCAGCGTCTGGATGATGTGCAGCGAGTTGGTCAGCACCACCAGCGAGATATCCGGCAGCTGGCGCGCCAAAAACCAGCTGGTGGAGCTGCTGTCCAGCAGCAGGCAATCCCCCGGCGCGATAAACTCCAGCGCGCGTTTGGCGATGCGCGTCTTCTGCTCCGGCGCCTCGTTGCTGCGCTGGCGGAAAGATTCCCCCTGGTCTATCTCGGCGGGCACATAGGTTTTCTCCGCCGCCGGCGGCTCGACGAACACCGCGCCGCCGTGGCTGCGCAGCAGCAGGCCGCGCCGTTCAAGCAGGGCCAGATCACGCCGCGCCGTCTCGATAGAGATCTGGCACAGCTGCGCCACCTCCTGCACCATCACGCGGCCGCGCTGGCTCAAGACTTCGGTAATAAAGCGATGACGTTCTACAGGCAGCATGTTTCTTTTCTCCTCCACGACGATGATTACGATATCGATTTGCCGCGCCGCGTTTTGCGCGCAGACGCAAAGCGCATCGCCCCGCGATCGGGCAACGATCGCGCTGTGATAGTTGTCAAAAAAATCGGGAAGGAAATGAAATGAATAATTACGAAAGTGTGGAGTAACAGACAGTTATGATGCGCGACCATCTGAGGCAGACTGGCGAGAAACGGTAAACGGTCACAATTCCACGTTCCGCAGCATGACCGTTAATGACCGTTTGTGTGGTTTTGACCGAACGCCGGGCCCAAAGTAGCCCGGCGTTCTATTTACAGCGGCTTATGCGCCGTTTCCCGCGCCGCCCATACCGCCCAAAGCGTGATAAGCAGAGCCAACGCGACATAGGCGGAAATCGCCAGCGTGCTGTCGTAAGATTTAAACAAAGAAGTGATGATCAGCGGGGCAAAGCCGCCACCGATAATCCCCGCCAAGGTATAGGCTAACGAAGATCCGGCATAACGCACCCGTGTCGGGAACTGTTCCGTGATGAATGCCGCCTGTGGCCCATACATCGCCGCATGGATCAACAGCCCAATCACCACAGCCATGCAGATCAACACCGGTTGACTGCTGTCGAGCAGGACGAAGAACGCAAACGCCCACACTATCGCCGCCAATGCACCGCCGATATACACCGGACGACGGCCGAAGCGATCCGACAACGCGCCGAACAGCGGTACTGCGACGGCGTTGCCTATCGCCCCCAGCATGGTGGCGCCCAGCGCCAGAGGGCGCGGCAGATTCAGCACGGTGGTGACGTAGGTCAACGTGAACACGACCACCAGCGCATAGAGCACGTCAGAGCCGATTCGCGATCCGCCGGCGATCAGCAGTGGACGCATGTGCTGCGTGAAGACTTCGCGGATCGGCGACTGCGTAACATCTTTCGACGCCTCCAGTTGTAAAAATGCCGGCGTCTCACCCACACCCCGGCGCAGCCACAAACCGAAGATGACCAGCACCAGACTCAGCAGGAACGGGATCCGCCAGCCCCATTGCTGGAAATCGTCCGCCGACATCGCCAACGTCACCAGCGTAATGAGGCCTGTGCCGATCAACGAACCGCAGGACGGCCCTACCTGAGCAAAGGACGCGTTGCGCCCGCGCTGATGCGGCTTGCCGTGTTCCATCGACAACAGTACCGCACCCGCCCATTCTCCGCCCAGCGCAATGCCCTGAATAAAGCGCAGCGTCACCAGCAGCAGCGGGCTCCAAATCCCCCAGCTGGCGTAGCCGGGCAGCAATCCCATCAGCGCCGTGGTCACGCCCATGATCACCAGCGTGGTGACCAGTACAAAGCGCCGTCCCAACACATCGCCAAGGTGGCCGAATACGATGCCACCGATCGGCCGGGAAACATAACCCACCGCATAAGTGGAGAAAGCCAGGATCGTGCCCACCAGCGGATCGAACGATGGGAAGAATACATGGTTGAAAATCAACGCGGCCATGATGTTGTAGACGGTGAAATCGTACCATTCCAGCGCCGTGCCGATCGAGCTGGCCGCCGCCAGTTTGCCGGTATTGGGCGGTGCGGCGGCGCTTTCTGCGGCCGGTGCGGCAGCCTGTGCCGTTTCAGTGGTGTATGCATTCATGATGTCAGCTCCTGTGCGGTCAGTTGCCAGCCAAGGGCATAATGCCAGGCATCGGCGGCGGGCATGTTCAGCGCTTCAGCGGCCTGCTCGCTTAAACGCAGGCCGGCTTCGGCGTCGCTGCTTTCGATCAATAGCATCGGCAACATTCGGCGGTTTTCTCGCGATTCTTTCGGCAGCGGGGAACTGAGTTCGGCATCCGGCGTCAACAGGCTGCTGCGCACGAATCCGGGCTGTTCAGCCAGCTGCGCGCCCAATTGCAAGACGCGGGCATGCAGCGCTTCCGATGCCGCCGACGGCAGCACAAAGATACAGAGATGACTGCCGCACCCTTGGCCAGTGACCGCCTCCACCGCACACACTCTGCGCATTGGATCACGCATTTTCTCCAGGCTCGCCACCGACCATGGCGTTTGGTGTTGAAACGCGGCGCGATAGGCTTCGGAGGTAAAACTGGCCAACGATTCGGTTTTATACAACCCCAAATATTGACGCCCCCCCTGCAATGCCCGATAGCGGGTGCCGGATAAAAAGCCGGGCACCCGCACTCGCTCCTCCACATGTTCGCGGTCATACCAGCGATTGAAATCCGCATCATCCTGCGTGGCGACATCCGTCGCGACAAACAGCATTCCGTTCTGGGAATCGTTCATGGATATTCTCCTGGTCATTTCAAAAGGCAGGCCTGCGCCCACCGGAAAATCACGCGTCGGCGAGGCAGCGTTCGATCGCCAGCGCCCACCCCAACAACACCTCATCACGCATCGGCAACCCAGCCAGCATCAGTCCGACCGGCGCCTCTCCTGGCTGTTGGCAAGGCAAGGACAACGCGCAACCGTCGAGGAAATTGATGATCGCGGGATTGCGCAGCATCAGTCCGTTGCAACGGAAGTAGGCATCATCCGCCGCCAGCTCGCCGATAGTTGGCGCAATCATCGGCACGGTCGGCATCAGCAAAGCGTCAAAACTCTGCAGCTCCGCCGTAACTCGCCGCTGCCAGCCGGCGCGTTGTCGCTGCAACAGCTGCAGCTCGGCGTCGCCCAAGGATGCGCCGCGGCGAATGCGCGACAGCACCCTTGGGTCATAACCATCGGCCCGTTCAGCGATCAACGCTTGATGCCAGCGCCAGGACTCCAGCGCGGTGAAACCGCCGTCGGCATTGATCGCCGCCAGCTCGGCGAACGCCGTGGCGGGGATAAATTCAATACGTGCGCCTGCCTGACTCAGGCATTGCAGGCTGCGCTGGAACGCCCCGGCGACTTCCGGCTGCAGTTCATCCAGCCCCACCGCTTGCGGCACGGCAAAATGCGCCTGCGCCAACGTTTTTTGCGGCACCCGCAGCGGACAGTCGGCAATCAGTGCATCCAGCGCAATACAGCTGGCGACGTCATGAGCGATCACGCCGATCGAATCCAGCGAAGGCGACAGCGGCAGTAAGCCGGCGTCATTGATGCGCCGTGCAGTGGGTTTATAACCGGTCAACCCGCACAGCGCGGCGGGAATGCGTACCGACCCGCCGGTATCGCTGCCAATCGCGCCCAGGCACATGCCGTCGGCCACCGCCACCGCCGCACCGGAAGAGGAGCCGCCGGGAATGCGCGCCGCCTGGCGCTCCCAAGGATTGGCCGGCGTCCCGTAATGCGGATTGATGCCCAGACCGGAATAGGCGAACTCCGTCATCGTCGTTTTGCCAACCACCACCGCGCCGGCTTGCAACAGCCGTTCCACTACCGCAGCGTGTTTTTCAGCGGCTGACGCGTCCGCTAATACGCGCGAACCGGCCGTAGTCACCTCACCGGCCACGTCAAACAGATCCTTGACCGAGATCGGCACGCCATCCAGCGCCGACAGAGGCGAGCCGGCGGCGCGTCGCCGATCGGAGGCCTGCGCTTGCCGTTGCGCCCACTCGGTGTAGGTTCGCGTAAATGCGCGCCCCCCCTCTCCCCGCTCATCGACGATCTGCGCCAAAGCGGCGGCGGTGAGTTGCACTGCGGTGAGCTCACCGCTAGCCAGCCCGGCGGTGGCCTGCATCAAAGTCAGCTTTTTCATTACGCCACCACCGGCAGTTCGATGCTGCGGTAGCGATGACTGATGGTTCGCCCGAGCACGTCGTCCACCAGTTCCATGCGAAACTCGCCAGCCGGCCGAATGCCGCCGATCGCCGCCACCGTGCCGCAAGTCATCGCCAACCCGTCGGGCGTTTGCGGCTGCGCCAGCCCGCACTCCGGCGGCTGCATACCGGTGAAGTAACGTTCCAGCAAATCACCGGGCGTACGCAACGCGGCAAGGCAGCCCTGTTGATACAATCGCCATTCGCCCTCTTCTCTGATCCACGAACGCAAGATCAAACTGTCCCAATGTTCCAACACCTCCTGCAGCGGCCAGGCGACTCGCGCCACCGGTTTAACGCAAATCTGTTTCGACAGCGCCACGCTGTGCGCTTCGAGTTGACGATCGGTGTGATCGGACGCCAATGACACGAACAGTTCGCCGCGGTGGGCAAAAATCAGCGGTTCCACTTCGCCGGACGTCGCGTTGCCAATGACTTCAATGGTCTCTTGCTGGCTCAACTGATTGGCGGCAACGCGGTAAAACAGGGGGATTGCACTGGGCTGGGGCACGCCCAGCTCGGCCAATTCACGAATATGGTGCAAGATCGCCTCGCGATCGCGTCCGGTCCAACCGGCGATCACCAGATGATCAATCTCAACATTCAACGTCGCCGCGCCGCAGGATTCAGGTAAAGTGAAGGTCAGTCTCATGGCAGTTTCGCCCCTTTTGTTAAAACACTGTGAAATTTCACTATATCTTTAGTTACCAAATAAGCGATTTCCATGCCATGTTTTTGTGTACTATGTCTAAAAACTTTCTTCTTGCAGGAGCAAAACGTGAAGACTGTTGACGCAGAAAGCCCGCAGCGCCCGATGACGGAAGAAGCCGGCGTGTCACTGAACGAGCTGGCCTACCGGCGTTTCAAACAGGCGCTGGTCACACTCAGCTACAAGCCGGGCGAATATCTCAATACCGCGCAGGTGATGAACGACCTGGATATGGGCAGAACGCCGATCAATCAGGCAATCCACCGCTTGGCCAACGAGGGGTTATTGCAGGTCATCCCGCGCAAAGGCGTGATGGTTTCACCGTTGTCGATGGACGATGCGTTGGAATTGATCGAAGTAAGGCTGGCTAACGAGATGCTGTGTATGCGGCTGGCAAGCCAGAAGATTACCGAGAGGCAGATAGCGACGCTGACCGAACTCAATCGGCAAATCGAAGCCGCGAGCCAGGAGCGAGATAGGGTGCGCATGATGACACTCGACCATGAATTTCACCAGGAACTGGCGCAGATCGCCGGCAATAACATGCTGGCGGATATCCTGAGTGTACTGCACGCCAGGGCGCAGCGTTTTTGGGCCAGCACCCTGTCGCGGGAAGGACATATGCGCGAAGTGATCGACGAACACCGGGCAATTATCGCCGCGCTGGCCGCACAAGACAGCGCCGCCGCCGCCGAGGCCGCGCAGGCGCATATCCTGTCATTCCGCACTGCGCTGCTGCACGACGGGTAACCCCGCGGCGCAGGATATTACCGGGAAGAGTTATGATGACCCTGTTCTGCCGATGAGCAGGAGATAAACGGTAAACGGTCATATTTCACGCTCCGCGGAATGACCGTTTTTATAGTTTTGATCGAGCTCCATCGAGAGGTGGCCGACGTTGGCAGGTGTTGCCTTAAAAAACAGCAAAAAAAATCCGGTGAGAATCTCACCGGATCGTTAGCCGCCTGACACACATTATTCCTCGTGCTCATGCTCTTTCAACATCGCCTCACGCAACACGGCGTTCAGGCGTTTCTGATAGCCTTTGCCTGGTCGCTGAAGCCAGGCCAACACATCCGCATCGATTCGGATGGTCTTCGATACTTTCATCGGCTTATAAAAACGCCCCTGAACCGCAGTCTGCCACGTTTCTTCCCCCAGCGCCGGCGCATCGGCATAATCGATGTCCTCGTCCGGCAACGCATTCAGTGAAGCAATTTGCGCTTTCTGCTCCTCCGTCAACGGCGGGAGTACGCTATGGGCCAGATTTTTGGCGGAATTTTTGCGCTTCATATCTTCCCCTCTCTTTGGCATCGGCCTTGCGTGCTGAAATGAAATGGTTGGGATCCAGAAAAACCCGTTGCGCTATCTCAAAACTGACATGGTGTTTGCGCTGGTTACTGTGATTTTTATCCTGATTCCATTCAAAATAAAAATACATTTTTGTAACTACATTTTGATTGTTATTTAATCAAAATACATCGCCTCCGAAGGGATGTCAAAATTCTCCGGACGCGTTCAACGCCCGCCTGCGGCCTCGATAAAGGTGCCGGTCACGTAAGATGCGGCGTCGGACAGCAGCCAGGCGATCGCCTCCGCCACTTCTTGCGGCTGGCCGCCGCGCTGCATCGGCAAACTGCCCTTCACGCGATCCACCCGGCCGGGTTCGCCGCCGCTGGCATGTATCTCGGTATAGATAAGTCCAGGCCGCACGCCGTTGACGCGGATGCCCTGCGCCGCCACCTCCAGCGATAGCCCGATGGTCAACGAATCGACGGCGCCTTTCGAGGCGGCATAATCCACGTACTCCCCCGGCGCGCCTAAACGAGAAGCGGCGGAAGACACATTGACGATAGCGCCGCCCTGCCCGCCATGACGCTGCGCCATGCGTTTCACCGCCTCGCGGCAACACAGGAAGTAACCGGTGACGTTGGTACCGAGCACCTGATTGATGCGCTCGGCGGTCAACTGTTCAATGTTCGCCTGCCGGAACAGAATGCCGGCGTTGTTGACCAGCGCGCTGAGCGTGCCCAGCCCGGCATCCAGCGCCCTGAACATCGCCATCACCTGCGCTTCATCGGCCACATCGGCCTGCAGCGCCAGCGCCTTACCGCCCTGCGCCTCGATCTCCGCCACCACCTGGCGCGCCGCATTTTCGTCACGCAGGTAATTCACACCCACCGCATAGCCCTGCCGGGCCAGCAGCAAGGCGGTCGCGCGGCCAATCCCCCGGCTTGCGCCGGTCACCAATGCCACTTTCGTCATACTGTTTTTTCTCTGGTTAGCGATATCAACACAGCGGCCTGCGCGCAGGCGCCCCGTATGCCCGTCAGAGTATAGAGCGGCTCCCTAAAAACCGCTTCAAAGCTGAGCCAGGCGGCGCAGCTGCTTTTTAATGCGCGACTTGGCGCAGCCGTAAGCATCCGTCGCCGCCGCCTGATGCACCCGCTGCAAAGCGGAAGCATGATGGCCGCCGTGGCTATGGCTCTGCGCATCGCCGCGAAAAGACAACAGCAACAGAACGAGCAGCATCGCAACGCTTGAATACATCAGCCGCCGCGAGGCGCCCGCGTTCGGGAAACCTTCAGTCTGCATGTTTCGCTCCCCCAGCCATAATTTCGAATGGCAGCAAAATAACTGAAATTCTTCCGCGCTCCCTTAACGCGAGATTAAAGCCAGATTAAGGTTTGCTTAAGAACACGCAGGCCGAGCAGGTTTCCCCGTTGTCTTCCCGTCAGCGTTATAGTTAGATAAGCGCGACTCAAGGATCTCAGCGGAAATAACGTGAACATACTGTTGGTGGAAGACGACCTGCAATTAGGCAAGGCGCTGTGCCGCGCATTGGAGCTGGCCGGCTTTAATTTGTGCTGGGTGCGCCTGATCGCCGACGCGGAAAATAAACTTTCATCCGGCGGATTCGATCTGATGCTGCTGGATCTCACGCTGCCGGACGGCGACGGTTTGCAGAAGCTGATCGCCTGGCGCGCCGCCGGGCAAAATATCCCGATCATCATCCTGACCGCCCGCGACCGCATTGAAAGCCTGGTGAACAGCCTGGACTCCGGCGCGGACGACTTTCTGGCCAAACCCTTTGCGCTGCCCGAACTCATCTCGCGCGTCAAAGCGGTTAACCGGCGCATGGCGGGCTTCGCGTCACAAACCTGGAGCCTCGGCGCGCTGTATCTCGATCCGGTCAACCATCAGGTCATGCTGGATAACGAATTGCTGATGCTGTCGAAAAAAGAGTATCACCTGCTGCACGAACTGATGCGTTGCGCCGGCACCGTGGTGCGCAAAGCGGTGTTGGAACAGCGGCTGTTCGGCCACGGCGATAGCGTGGAAAGCAACTCGCTGGAAGTGCACATGCATAATTTACGGCGCAAGATCGGTAAAGAAAGAGTGATTACCGTACGCGGCATTGGCTATTTGCTGAAGAAAGAGTAGCGGAATGATCGGTTTCAAATCCTTCTTTATGCGCACCATTATTTTCCAGGTGCTGGCCATTTTATTATTGTGGGGGCTCCTCGTCGCCTGGGTGAAATATTGGTATTACCCCGACATGGAGAAATATTTCGATAACCAGCAACGCATCGTCGCTGCAGGCATCGCCAATATTCTCGACGAAACAGGCACTGACAATATCGATTACCGCGGCATCATCAAGACCATTGAAGGCATGTACATTGATTCCATCAATAACGGCATGCAGGATGAAATCGACTATCACCCGCTGTTTGTGGTTTACGATCGAGACAACCGGGTGCTTTACAGTTCGCAAACGCAGGGAGAGCCGCTGCGCCTGCCGCCTTCGGTGCTGTCCGGTTCCGTCAATTACGCCGGCGCTAACTGGCATCTCGCCGGCAGCTGGAGCGAAAAGCGCCAGTACCGGGTGATCGTCGGCGAATCGTTCAACGATCGCACCACGCTGTTCGGCAATCCGGCGGAGAGCACCGCCGTACCGCTGCTGGGCATTCTGGCGGCCATCATCGTCACCTTGCTGTTTACCGCCTATTTCAGCCTGCGGCCGCTGCGCCAGATCGCCCGCACCATCTCCGATCGCCAGCCTGGCAACCTGTCGCCGATCAACGTCAGCGAGCAGTATCAGGAAATCCGGCCGGTGGTGATGGAGGTCAACAAACTGATGGCGCGCATCGACGCCGCCAATCAGCGCGAGAAACGGTTTATGGCCGACGCCGCGCACGAACTGCGCACGCCGATCGCCGCCGTGCTGGCGCAGCTGCATTTGCTGACCCAGGTCACCGAGCAGCAGGAGCGCCGGGAGATCATCGGCGACATGCAACAAGGGCTGGATCGCGCGGCGTCGCTGTCACGCCAGCTGATCAACCTGGCCAAGCTGGAGGCGGAAGATTTTCCGCTGAAGATTGAGGCGGTGGACATCTACGCCGAAATTGGCAAATGCATCGCGCAGCACGTTCCCTATGCATTGGAAAAGGATGTGGAACTGTCGCTCGACGGCAGCGAGGATGTGGTGGTGAGCACCGATCGCCGTGCGCTGATCGCCATCTTCACCAATCTGCTGGACAATGCGCTCAAGTACGCGCCCCCCGGCAGCCGTATCGAAGCCAATATCCGCTCGCTGGCGCCGCTCGGCTGCTATATTACGTTGCGCGACAACGGCCCAGGAGTAAGCGAAGAACACCGTTCCCGCCTGTTTGAGCGCTTTTACCGCGTGCCCGGCACGCAGCAAACCGGCAGCGGGCTCGGATTGGCCATCGCCCGCAACCTGGCCGACAAAATCGGCGCGCAGCTGCGCGTCACCGAAGGCCTCGACGATCGCGGCATCGGCTTCATCATCGATTTGCCGGAAAGTTACCGGCCACAGACTGAGAGTGAACCACGACCATGATTGCCCCTGTTCTGCTGCAACGGCAGCAACTCGACCGGCTATGGGATATCGACCGCAGCGAAATTATCGACACTCTGTATCGCCTGCAGGACGGCAAGTTGCACCCCTACCCGGACTACTACGATGTACGCGGCTGGGATCCGCACGATCGGGAAACCTATACGCCGATCCACGAAGCGTGCTTCGATCGCGGCGGGGCGTTCTTCGCGCTGTTCGAAGGCGAGGAGATCGCGGCGGCGGCGGCGCTGGACACCGAACCGCGCGGCCCACAGCGGGATCTGCGCCAGCTGCTGTTCTTTTACGTCAGCGCGCACAAACGCGGCCAGGGGTTAGGCAGGCAGCTGTTCCAGCTCTGCCTGCGTCAGGCGGCGCAAGACGGCGCCGCCGGGCTGTATGTCTCCTCCATCCCCAATAAAAGCACCGTAGACTTCTATCTGGCGCAAGGGTGCCGACTCATCGAACAGCCGGATACGGAATTGTTCGCCCGTGAGCCGGAGGATATTCATCTGGTCTGCCCTTGCCGCTAACGGCCGGGGCTTAACGGGCGATGCGTATCACCGAACGCACGTCACTTTTCTTGTTCAGATCCCACACCTCGGCGATCTCCGCCAACGCGTGTTCCTGCGTCTCGATAGTGAGCGCTCCGGTCGCCGCCAGCGTCAGAATCTCGGTCGCGTAGCGCTGCATTTCCGGGATCGGCGGGAAGTTGCCGGTGCCGCTGCCGAGGATCTGCAGCTGATTGCTGCGCAACACCGCCGCCGGCAGCCGGATGTCCGGCGCGGCCATCGAACCGACGTTGACCAAGCGAATGCCGCGTCCGCCGGCGTAAGACGAGAGATCGTGATTATTGAGGGTCGCAAGCAGCGCTTCGGTCGCCGGCCCCCAGATGTAATCGACGATCACCTGATAACCGCCCGGCCCCGCCGCCGCCGCGAAGGCCTGCGTCAGCGCCTCGCCCTGCAGGCTCAGATCCACCGTGGCATCCACGCCCAACGCTTCCAGCACGCTCAGCCGACGGCCGGCGGCAACGATACGCCCTGCCCCTGCCTGACGCGCCGCGGCAACCGCCAGCTTGCCTGAGGTGCCGGTGGCGCCGATGATCAGCACCGTTTCACCGGGCTGCAGATCCGCCCGCCAACGCAGCGGCAGCCAAGCGGCGAAGGCCGGATTGATCAGCGCTGCCGCCGTGGCGTCGTCCACCGCCTCCGGCACCGGCACCGTCCATGACGCGACGCTGCGCTCAGCCATCGCACCGTAAGGACGGCGGAAGGAGGCAAAGTACACCCGTTTTCCGTCCGCCGTACGGCCCACGCCGTCGGTGCCGGGCACTATCGGCAATTGCTTCGGGCTGGAATAGTGGGTGCCGGCGACGGTGGCGCGATCCAGCTGTTTGATGCCGGCCGCCAGAACGTCGATCGGCACTTCATTCGCCTGCGCCTGGGGCTCCTCAAAGGTGCCGAAAACCGGGGCTTGCCCCAGCGCTGTTACGATTGCCGCTTGCATGGTGNCTCCTCAAATCGTGGGAACGTACAGGAAAGAATAGGCCGCTATAAAATAAAAAGGGACACCGCATGATGCGGTGTCCCCCAAACACAAACTTTGCCGAACGTGTTATTCGTAATCGCTCATCGGCACGCAAGAGCAGAACAGGTTACGGTCGCCGTACACGTCGTCCAGACGCTTAACGCTCGGCCAGTACTTGTTCTCGCGTACGCCGGCCACCGGGAACACCGCCAGCTCGCGGCTGTACGGGTGCTGCCAGTCGTTGACCAGCTCCGCCTGCACGTGCGGCGCATTCACCAGCGGGTTGTCTTCCAGCGGCCATTCGCCTTTGGCGACGCGGTCGATCTCGCTGCGGATCGCCAGCATCGCATCGATAAAGCGATCCAGCTCCACTTTGCTTTCCGACTCGGTCGGCTCGACCATCAGCGTGCCCGCCACCGGGAACGACATGGTCGGCGCGTGGAAGCCGAAGTCAATCAGGCGCTTGGCGATGTCCATTTCGCTGATGCCGGTCTCTTCCTTCAGCGGACGAATGTCGAGGATGCATTCGTGCGCCACGCGGTGATCGCGGCCGGTATACAGAATCGGATACGCGTCTTTCAGACGGGTGGCGATGTAGTTGGCGTTCAGGATCGCCATCTGGCTGGCCTGCTTCAGGCCTTCCGCGCCCATCATGCGGATGTACATCCAGCTGATCGGCAGGATGGAGGCGCTGCCGAACGGCGCCGCGGAGACCGCGCCCTGCTGGGTGGTTACGCCGTCGATCTGCACGACGCTGTGGCCCGGTACGAACGGCGCCAGGTGCGCTTTCACGCCGATAGGGCCCATGCCCGGGCCGCCGCCGCCGTGCGGGATGCAGAAGGTTTTATGCAGGTTGAGGTGCGAAACATCCGCGCCGATGTAGCCCGGCGTGGTGATGCCCACCTGGGCGTTCATGTTGGCGCCGTCCAGATACACCTGACCGCCGAACTGATGCACGATCTGGCACACTTCACGAATGGTTTCTTCATACACGCCGTGGGTCGACGGGTAGGTCACCATGATGCAAGAGAGTTCTTCGCCTGCCTGCTCCGCCTTGACGCGCAGATCGTGCAGATCGATGTTGCCGTTCTTGTCGCAGGCGACCACGACCACGCTCATGCCCGCCATCTGGGCGGAGGCCGGGTTGGTGCCGTGCGCCGAGCTCGGGATCAGGCAGACGTGACGGCCCGCTTCGTTGCGGCTTTCGTGGTAGCGGCGGATCGCCAGCAGGCCGGCGTATTCGCCCTGCGCGCCGGAGTTCGGCTGCATGCACACCGCGTCATAGCCGGTCAGCTGCACCAGCCACTGAGACAGTTGGCCGATCATCTGTTGGTAACCGGCAGCCTGCTCCGGCGGGCAGAACGGGTGCAGTTCGGAGAATTCAGGCCAGGTGATCGGGATCATTTCCGCCGCGGCGTTCAATTTCATGGTGCAGGAACCCAGCGGGATCATCGCCTGGTTCAGCGCCAGATCCTTACGCTCCAAGCGATGCATGTAACGCATCATCTCGGTTTCGCTGTGATAGCGGTTGAATACCGGGTGGGTCAGGATCGGATCCTGTCGCAGCATGGCGGCCGGGATCGATTGACTGTTTTTGCTCACCGCCGCGTCCAACGCGTCGATGTCCAGACCGTGATTGTCGCCGGCCAGCAGTGCGAACAGCGTTTGCACGTCTTCACGCGAGGTGGCTTCATCCAGCGTGATGCCCACGGCGCCGTGGATGTCGGTACGCAGGTTGATGCCGAAGCTCAGCGCGCGCTCCAGCACGGCGGCCTTGTCTTTCACTTCAACGGTCAGGGTGTCGAACCAGGTGTTGTGGCGCAGCGTCAGGCCGGCCTTCTGCAGCCCGGCGGCCAGAATGTCGGTCAGGCGATGGATGCGCCCGGCGATGCGCTGCAGCCCTTGCGGGCCGTGATACACCGCATACAGGCTGGCGATGTTGGCCAGCAGCACCTGCGAAGTACAAATATTCGAGTTGGCCTTCTCGCGGCGGATATGCTGCTCGCGGGTCTGCATCGCCATGCGCAGCGCGGTGTTGCCGGCGGCATCGCGGGAAACGCCGATGATGCGGCCCGGCATCGAACGCTTGAACTCGTCGCGGCAGGCGAAGAAGGCGGCATGCGGGCCGCCGTAGCCCATCGGCACGCCGAAGCGCTGCGCGGAGCCGAACACCACGTCGGCGCCCTGCTTGCCCGGCGCGGTCAGCAGCACCAGGGCCATGATGTCGGCGGCCACGCTGGTGATGATTTTGCGCGATTTCAGTTCGGCCAGCAGCGCGCTGTAGTCGTGCAGTTCACCGGTGGTGCCCACCTGCTGCAGCAACACGCCGAACACGCCGTCCAGCTCCAGCACTTTTTCCGCTTTATCGACGATGACGTCGAAGCCGAAGGTTTCGGCGCGGGTGCGCACCACGTCCAGCGTCTGCGGATGCACGTCGTCAGCCACGAAGAAGCGGTTGGCGTCTTTCAGCTTGCTGGCGCGTTTGGCCAACGCCATCGCCTCGGCGGCGGCGGTGGCTTCATCCAGCAGCGATGCGGAGGCCAGATCCAGGCCGGTCAGATCGAGGGTCACGGTCTGGAAGTTCAGCAGCGCTTCCAGACGGCCCTGCGACACTTCCGGCTGATAAGGGGTGTAAGCGGTGTACCAGCCCGGGTTTTCCAGCATGTTGCGCAGGATCACCGGCGGCGTCAGCACGGCGCTGTAGCCCATGCCGATATAGGATTTGTAGCGCTGATTCTGCGAGGCGATCGCCTTCAGCTCAGCCAGCGCCTGGTGTTCGGTCGCCGCGTCGCCAACCGGCGGCGGCCCCGGCAGCTGAATGTCCGCCGGCACGATCTGTTGGATCAGCGCGCTGAGCGAGCGAGCGCCCACCGCTGCCAGCAACTCCTGGCGTTGTTCCGCAGAAGAGCCGATGTGGCGTTCGATGAACGCTTCGCTGTGTTCGAGTTGGCTGAGTGTCTGAGTCATTGCTACAAATTCCTGAATGCTTGCGTGATACGGGATATAGCTTGAACGGTAACTAAAACGCCCCGGCCGAAAGGCCTGGGGCGTGGCACGATTACTCGTCGATCGAGGCCTGATAAGCCGCGGCGTCCAGCAGGTTCGCCAGCTCGCCTTCGTCGGAGGCTTTAATCTGGAACAGGAAGCCGTCACCGTAAGGTTCGCTGTTCACCAGCTCCGGGGAGCTTTCCAGCTCGCCGTTCACCGCCACGATTTCACCGCTGATTGGCGCGTAAATGTCCGACGCAGCCTTGACGGATTCCGCCACGGCGCAATCTTCACCGGCGGCGACTGTGCGGCCCACTTCCGGCAGATCGACAAATACCATATCGCCCAGCAGTTCCTGCGCGTGTTCGGTGATGCCTACGGTGTAAACGCCGTTACCTTCTGAACGAACCCACTCGTGGGAGGATGCGTATTTCAATTCTGTTGGCACATTGCTCATCGCCGGTTACTCCTTCGAAGAAATAAAAAATCAATCAATAAAAATTAATTTGCCAGCGGCTTGCCGGCGCGAACGAAACCGGGCTTGGTCACTTTGACCGGCATCTCGCGGTTGCGGATCTGCACGATAGCCTGCTCGCCGATGCCCGCCGGCACGCGCGCCAGCGCGATGCTGAAGCCCAGCGTCGGGGAGAACGAGCCGCTGGTGATCACGCCTTCGCGGGTTTGCCCCGCCGCGTCGGTGAAACGCACCGGCAGCTCATTACGTAATACGCCTTTTTCCGTCATGATCAAGCCGACCAGTTGCTCGGTGCCCTGCTCGCGCTGTTGCTCCAGCGCTTCGCGGCCGATGAAACGGCGATCTTCCGGCTGCCAGGCGATGGTCCAGCCCATGTTGGCGGCCAGCGGCGAAACGCCTTCATCCATCTCTTGCCCGTAGAGGTTCATGCCCGCTTCCAGACGCAGCGTGTCGCGCGCGCCCAGACCGGCCGGCTTGACGCCCGCGGCCAGCAATTTTTGCCAGAAATCCGCCGCCTGCTCTTGCGGCAGCGCGATCTCATAGCCGGCCTCGCCGGTGTAACCGGTGGTGGCGATGAACAGCTCGCCGGCCTGCACGCCGAAGAACGGCTTCATGCCTTCGACCGCGCTTTTTTGCTCCGGGGTGAACAGGGTGCCGGCGCGCTCTTTGGCCTGCGGGCCCTGCACCGCGATCAGCGCCAGATCGTCGCGCACCGTCAGCGCGACGCCATACGGCGCGGCGTGCTCTTCGATCCAGGCCAGGTCTTTGTCGCGGGTGGCGGAGTTCACCACCAGGCGGAAATAGTCTTCAGTGAGGAAATAAACGATCAGGTCGTCGATCACGCCGCCGGAGGCGTTCAGCATGCCGGTGTACAGCGCTTTGCCGGGTTGGGTCAGTTTGGCGACGTCGTTCGCCAGCAGGTAGCGCAGGAACTCGCGGGTGCGGGCGCCGTGCAGATCCACAATGGTCATGTGAGACACGTCGAACATGCCGGCATCCTGACGCACCGCGTGGTGCTCATCGAGCTGCGAGCCGTAGTGCAGCGGCATCATCCAGCCGTGAAAGTCTACCATGCGCGCACCGCACGCCACGTGCTGGTCGTACAGTGGGGTTTGCTTTGCCATCTTTTCCCTCTTTCCACTCGTCGCTAGAAGTTAGGGTGCTGCCACGCAACGCGGCGGAGACTGGCTCGCGGCCCGATCGCCATGGCGCACTGACTGCTCAACACAAATGCTGCGCCGGGACGGGCGGAAACTGCGTGCAACCGCCGTGACGCAAACGATACCTTTCCCTCGAACTTATCACCGAACGACCACATTAACCATAAGTTAAAATAGGCTCATCGCCGTTCCCGGGCGGTAAAACGCCGGGCTAGTGTGCAGAGTTTTTCACTGGAAAAATGCGCCTTAAGGCACAAAATTAACAATTAAAGCGGCAAAACACCGAACTTATATAACAAACCTATGGCCGCACATGGGATCCTGACTTTTGATAACCGAACATGGAATTAGAAAAAGTAATGATAAAAAGCGGCTGAAATTAGATTATTTCAAATGAGGGGTTATATAAGGAAACGCGATGGCATAAGGCGAGAAGCGCGAGCCCGCTGCGGGCTCGCAGAAGGCAGGTGTCAGGCAAGCCACTCGGGCAGATCGTTCAGGCCCATCGCCTGACGCACCAGCTTCGGTTTGACGCCCGGCAGGCTGTCCGCCAGCCGCAGCCCCACATCGCGCAGCAGCTTTTTGGCCGGGTGGTTGCCGTCGAACAGTTCGCGGAAACCCTGCATGCTGGCCAGCATCACCGCCGCGCCGTGTTTGCGGCGGCGCTCATAGCGGCGCAGATAGAGGTGCTGGCCAATATCCTTGCCCTGCCGTTGCAGGCGACGCAGTTCGGAAATCAGCTCGGCGGCGTCCATAAAGCCCAGGTTCACGCCCTGGCCGGCCAGCGGATGCACGGTATGCGCCGCATCGCCCACCAGCGCCAGGCGGTGCGCCGCGAAGCTGCGCGCATAGCGGCCGGTCAGCGGGAACGCCAGCCGTTCGCTTTCCAGGCTGCAGGCGCCCAGACGCATATCGAAGGCCATCGCCAGTTCGCGGTTGAATTGTTCCGGCTCCAACTGCTTGAGACGCTCGGCCTCTTCCGGCGCGACCGACCAGACGATGGAGCTCAAATGCGGATCGCTGAACGGCAGGAACGCCAGAATGCCGTCGCCGTGGAAAATTTGCCGCGCCGTGGCCTGATGCGGCTCTTCGGTGCGGATGGTGGCCACCAGCGCGTGGTGGCGATAGTCCCAGAAGGTAAGCGGGATATCGGCATGCTGGCGCAGCCACGACTGGGCGCCGTCGGCGCCAATCACCAACCGCGCGGTCAGCATACGGCCGTCCTCCAGCGTGATGAAGGCGTCATTCTCGCCCCACGCCACCTGCTTGAGCGCGGCCGGGGTAATCAGCGTGATGTCCGACAGGCTTTCGGCGCGTTTCCACAGCGCCTGCTGGATCACCGAATTTTCGATGATGTGGCCGAGATGGCTGAAGCCGCACTCATCGCCGCGGAAGGCGATTTTGCCGAAGCTGTCGCGATCCCACACTTCCATCGCGTTGTAGGCGCTGGCGCGCTGCTGGAGGATGTCGTCCCACACGCCGATGTGCTGCAGCAAACGCTCGCTGGCGGCATTGATGGCGGAGACGCGCAGCGCAGGCTGCTCCGACGGCGGCGCCATCTCCGGCTGGCGCTGCTCCAGCACCGCCACGCGCAGCCCGCTGCCCTGCAAGCCGCAGGCCAACGCCAGCCCCACCATACCGCCACCGGCGATAATCACGTCAAATGATTGCATGCTGCTCGATTTCCTTAAATAACGCGCGACGCCTTGCCGCGCCGCGTTTTTGGGCGCGCCACAGGGCGCACGATTCTGTGTCTAACGTTCCACCCAGCCCAGCGTACGCTTGGCGAAGGCGTCGCGCACCGCCGGCAAACGCGCCATCGCCATCAGCCCCAGATTGCGGCCGACCACCAGCGGGCTATAACGATTGGCGAACAGGTGGATCAACCCATCGGTCACGCCGATCGTCGCCTGCTGATCGTTTTGCCGCCGCTGCTGATAACGGCTCAGCAATGCGTAACCGCCGGCGTCTTCGCCGCTGTCTGCCGCTTCCGCCAACGTTTCCGCCAGCGACATCACGTCGCGCAGACCCAGGTTGAACCCCTGCCCGGCGATCGGATGCAGCGTCTGCGCCGCGTTGCCCACCAGCGCCAGCCGGTGGCTGACATGGCGATCGGCGGTCAGCAGGCCAAGTGGATAACTGTGCCGCTTACCGGCCTTGAGGATGCGCCCCAGCCGCCAGCCGAAAGCCTGTTGCAGCTCGGCGATAAAACGCGCGTCGTCCCAGGCATCCACCCGGGCGCGATCTTCGCGCGCATGGCACCACACCAGCGAACTGCGCCCCTGCGACATCGGCAACAGCGCCAGCGGCCCATAACGGGTAAAGCGCTCGAAAGCTCGCCCCTGCGGATCTTCCGCCGTGGTGACATTGGCGATGGTGGCGAACTGCGGATAGTCCTCCTGCCGCCACTGCACGTTGCAGGCCTGCGCCAGCGCCGAACGCGAACCGTCGGCCGCCACCAGCAGCTGCCCGCGCAGACGCTGGCCGTTGTCCAGCAGCACTTCCGCCAGCTCCGCGGTGCGGATCACGTCCACCACCCGCGCGGGGCAGTGCAGCGTGACGCCCGGCGCCTTCGTCAGCAGCGCAAACAGCCGCTGCCCGGCGTCGTGCAGTTCGATCACCTGGCCGAGCGCATCGACCTGATAATCCTGCGCCTGCAGATTAACGAAACCGGCGTGACCGCGATCGCTGACGTGCACCTGAGTGATCGGCGTGGCGCAGTCGCGCAGCGCCGGCCAAACGCCGATGCGCGCCAGCTGTTGGCAGGTGCCCTGCGCCAAAGCGATGGCGCGGGCGTCAAAACCAGGATGGCTGCGGTCGTCCGGCCGGGTCGCCTCGACCAGATCCACCGCCATTCTTCCCTGAGTAAGCGACGAGATAGCCAGCGCCAGCGTCGCGCCCGCCATACCGCCGCCAACGATAATTACGCTCATGCTATGACCTTGCCGCCGCCATCAACGCTTCGATGGCATCGGCATCTTTCACTACGGTGGCGGTCAGGTTTTCATTGCCGTCGGCGGTGATCACGATGTCGTCCTCGATGCGGATGCCAATGCCGCGGTATTCCTCCGGCACGTCCGCATCCGGCGCGATGTACAGCCCCGGTTCCACGGTCAGCACCATGCCCGGCTCCAGCAGCCGATCGCGGCTCGGCGTGCCGTAGTGGCCGACGTCATGCACATCGAGCCCCAACCAGTGGCTCAACCCGTGCATAAAGAACTGACGGTGGGCCTGCTCGGCGATCAATTGATCGACTTCACCTTTCAATACGCCCAGCTCCACCAGCCCGACCACCATGATGCGCACCACTTCGTCATTGACTTCGCGGATGCTGGTGCCGGGCTTGAACAGTTCCAAAGCGCGCTGCAGCGACGCCAGCACAATGTCGTACACCGCGCGCTGCGGCCGGCTGAACTTGCCGTTGACCGGGAAGGTGCGGGTGATGTCGCCGGCGTACCCCTGGTACTCGCAACCGGCGTCGATCAACACCAGATCGCCGTCGCGCATCTGGCTCTCGTTCTCGGTGTAGTGCAGGATGCAGCCGTTTTCGCCGCTGCCGACGATGGTGTTGTAAGACGGATAACGGGCGCCGAGGCGGGTGAATTCATGATGAATTTCCGCTTCCAGCTGGTATTCGAACATGCCCGGGCGGCATTTTTCCATCGCGCGGGTATGCGCCAACGCGCTGATCTCACCGGCGCGGCGCATCACCGCCAGCTCTTCCGGCGATTTGAACAGGCGCATGTCGTGCAGCCACGGCCGCCAGTCGGTAACGGTGGCCGGCGCCTGCAGATTCTGGCGGAACCCCTTGCGCAGCTTGTCCAGCGCGCCGAACAGGATCTGATCGGCATAGGCGTATTCGCCCTGCGCGTGGTAGACCGCATCCAGGCCGTTGAGCAGCAGGTGCAGTTGGTCATTGATTTCATCGAACGGCAGCGCGCGATCCACGCCCAGCTTCGCCGGCGCGGCGTCTTGCCCCAGGCGGCGGCCAAACCAGATTTCCGCCGTCAAATCGCGCACCCGGTTGAACAACACGCTGTGGTTGTGCGTTTCATCGCTTTTAATCAGCACCAGCACCGCTTCGGGCTCATTGAAGCCGGTCAGGTACCAAAAGTCGCTGTTCTGCCGGTAGGGATAGTCTGAATCTGCACTGCGCGTCGTTTCCGGCGCAGAGAAAATAACCGCCGCGCTGGCCGGCGCCATTTTCGCCAACAGCGCCTGGCGGCGGTTGTTGAATTCCTGCTGAGTCATTGCCTTCTCCTGAAATCATGCCATCCGCACCGCCGGCGGAGGGGCGATAAAACGTTTAGTGCAACGTCGGTTTGATGTTTTCCGGCGCCGTCGGCTTGTGACGGGCGAATTCGCCGTGGCACATGATGGCGGCGACCCGCACATACTCCGCCACTTCTTCCAGCGACTGTTCCAATTCTTCCTGATCTTCGTCTTCGTCGTAGCCCAGTTGCGCGATGTTGCGCAGGTCGTCGATCGCTTCACCGACTTCGTCTTTCACCTGGGCCAGCTTCGGCTGCATCATGCCCAGCCCGAGCAGGAAGTGGTTGACCCAACCGGCCAGCGCGTCGGCGCGATCGAACACGCTGACGATCTCTCCTTCGGGCAGCATCAGTTGGAACAGGAACTCGTCATCTTCCAGCGTGTCGCGCGTCGCTTCATACAGCTGTTGCAGCGGTTGGCTGAGCGCCTGCGGGAAGGCGACGCCTTCGTTGGTCAGATCGTGCACCAGCGCCTGCCAGCCGGCGTCACGGCTGCCGCCGCACAGCAGGCCGCTGATCAGGCCGTGCATTTCTGCCGCGGTCAACGCCACCGACTGCTGGTTGAGGGCCACGGTTAAAGATTGGTAACTTGGAAATGTATTCTGTATAGACATGCGCATTCGTCATCGTTGGCAGGATAAGTTCGTGTTATGCTACCACCAAGGTCCGTCGCTATACCAGATAAGCGCGACACCTCAGTGGCTAGTTATAATCGCGATGTGGCAGGTTTCACACTGCGCCGGCGGGGGGCGAAAGTGCGGTAAATACGCATTTTGAAACCCTTTTTTGACTGGCAATGTGCGCCACAGTAGATTACAACCAGGTACTGAAAAAGGGGTTGTATCTTGGTACCGAGGTATATATAGTGGCGCCCGCTTTGACGGCCCGGCCAGGGCGGACAAGGCTGGCGCGAAATTTAGGCAGGAAGGTGGCATGTCTGCACAACCGGTAGATATTCAAATTTTTGGCCGCTCGTTAAGAGTCAATTGCCCGCCAGAACAACAAGATGCGTTGAATATGGCGGCGGACGATCTTAACCAGCGGTTGCAAGATCTTAAAGTTCGCACTAGAGTCTCCAATACTGAGCAACTGGTTTTCATCGCGGCATTGAACGTCTGTCACGAACTTGCTCAAGAACGGTTGAAAACCCGTGACTATGCGTCCAATATGGAACAACGCATACGGATGCTGCAGCAGACCATTGAACAAGCGCTGCTTGAACAAGGTCGCATCTCTGAACGTCAGGATGCACAATTCGAATAACTTAAGTTGTTGAAATCAAAGTTTCGGCAACGAGTACAAAATTTCTCTGAGATGTTCGCCAGCGGGCCAGTCCCCTGAGCCGATATTTAGTACAAACAGAATGTGTTGCTCCGCGATCGGTGAGCACGCTCGGTGCGCCGAGAAGCCTTAAGATTGCGACGGCACGTTCACCTTGAACCATGGGTTCAAGGGTTACAGCCTGCGACGGCATCTCGGAGATTCCCCTTCTCAGCGGTTTATGTGTGCTGAACGCCACACTGAGCAAGCCTGATACGATGTCTTTTCAACCCCAATTCGCGCAGCAGCGCCAAGCCATTCGTCAACTCATTCGCCAACGTCGGCGCGAGCTTACGCCGGGCCAGCAACGCTTTGCCGCAGACAAGNAGCCGAACGCCTCGTCGCGCATGAACGCATTCAGGCGGCGCACAGCATCGCGGTATTTTTGTCGTTTGACGGCGAACTCGATACCGAGCCGCTGATCGAGCGGCTGTGGACGCTCGGCAAACGGGTTTACCTGCCGGTGCTGCATCCGTTCAGCCCAGGCCACCTGCTGTTCCTGCGCTATGCGCCGGAAACGCCGCTGGTGCGCAACCACTTCAATATTCTCGAACCGCGCCTCGATGTGCGCCAGGTGTTGCCGCTGGGTGAACTGGAGGTGGTGCTGACGCCGCTGGTGGCGTTCGATCATACCGGGCAGCGTCTGGGCATGGGCGGCGGCTTTTACGATCGCACCCTGCAAAACTGGCGCAGCGGCGGCCCCTATCCCATCGGCCTGGCCCATGATTGCCAGCAGGTGGAGCACCTGCCGACCGAACATTGGGATATCCCGCTGCCGGAAATCCTCACCCCGCTCTGCAGCTGGGCGTGGCATGAGCCCAAATAGCAAAAGGCCGGATCGCTCCGGCCTTTTTCGTTGCGGCATGCCGCCGAATCAGAACAGCAGGCGGGCGCGGATGGTGCCGTCGATGGCCTTCATACGCTGCAGCGCGGCGTCGGCGCGCGCGGTTTCCGCTTCGATGTCGATCACCACATAGCCGATTTCCGGCCCGGTTTGCAGATACTGTGCGGCGATGTTAACCCCCTCTTCGGCGAAGATCTGGTTAATCTGCGTCAGCACGCCCGGACGGTTTTCGTGGATGTGCAACAGGCGGCTGGCGTTCGGGCCATGCGCCGGCAGCGACACTTCCGGGAAGTTGACGGCGGACAGAGTCGAACCGTTGTCGGAGTATTTCGCCAGCTTGCCGGCCACTTCGTCGCCGATGTTCTCCTGCGCTTCCTGAGTGGAACCGCCGATGTGCGGCGTCAACAGCACGTTGTCGAACTCACACAGCGGCGAGTTGAAGGGATCGCTGTTGGTCGCAGGCTCTTCCGGGAAGACGTCGATCGCCGCGCCCGCCAGGTGATTGCTGGCCAGTGCGTCGCACAGCGCGGGAATATCCACCACGGTGCCGCGCGAGGCGTTGATCAGAATGGCGCCCGGTTTCATCAGCGCCAGCTCTTCCGCCCCCATCATATTTTTGGTCGATGGCGTTTCCGGCACATGCAGCGTCACCACGTCGCTCATATTGAGCAAATCGGACAGATGGCGCACCTGCTGCGCATTGCCCAGCGGCAGCTTATTCTCGATGTCGTAGAAGAACACCTTCATGCCCAGCCCTTCGGCCAGAATGCCCAATTGGGTGCCGATATGGCCGTAGCCGATGATGCCCAGCTTTTTGCCGCGCGCCTCATAGGAGCCCACGGCCAGTTTGTGCCACACGCCGCGGTGCGCCTTGGCGTTGGCGGCCGGAATGCCGCGCAGCATCAACAGCAGCTCGCCCAGCACCATTTCGGCCACGGATCGGGTATTGGAGAAGGGGGCGTTGAAGACCGGAATACCGCGTTTGGTCGCCGCTTTCAGCTCAACCTGGTTGGTGCCGATGCAGAAGCAGCCCACCGCCACCAGTTTTTCTGCGGCGGCGAACACCTCTTCGGTCAGATGCGTGCGCGATCGGATGCCGACGAAGTGTGCATCGCGGATGGATGCCTTCAGCGATTCGGTGTCTAACGCACCCTTGTGGTATTCGATGTTGGTATAACCGGCGGCACGTAAATTATCGACCGTGCTCTGATGAACCCCTTCCACCAACAGGAATTTAATCCTGTCTTTCTCCAATGATACTTTTGCCATTTACCCGACCCTATGTTCAGACTTCAGAAGCGGCTGTGACGACACAGCTCCCATCCAACATAACAAAAATAACGCGGGCGGCAATACAAACGATTGCCTGCCCGGCAGGACAAGGCGCAGCGTTGATGGCGGTTTACGGCAGAAAATGCCATAGGGAAAGTTTTCGGCAGAAGCTTTGGGGAGTCAGTTTTCACAATGTGACATAAGTCACCAAATTTGCCGTTTTTCAGAAAAGATATTTTAACCGAAGAATTATGCGGCCCGGCACTGCCGGGCCACAGACGGCAGAAGTTTATTTGACCACTTTCACGCCTTCCGGGGTGCCGACCAGCGCCACGTCCGCGCCGCGGTTGGCGAACAGCCCCACGGTCACCACGCCGGCGATGCCGTTGATCTTGTTCTCCAGCGCCACGGCGTCGGTGATGCTCAGGTTATGCACATCGAGGATCACGTTGCCGTTGTCGGTCACCACGTTCTGGCGATACTCCGGCAGACCGCCGAGTTTCACCAGCTCGCGCGCCACGTAAGAGCGAGCCATCGGGATCACTTCCACCGGCAGCGGAAACTTGCCCAGCACGTCCACCTGCTTGCTGGCGTCGACGATGCAGATAAATTTCTTGGCGATGGCGGCAATGATCTTCTCGCGCGTCAGCGCCGCGCCGCCGCCCTTGATCATCTGCATATGGCCGTTGATTTCGTCCGCGCCGTCCACGTAGATATCGAGCGAGTCCACTTCGTTGCTGTCGAACACGTGGATGCCGAGGCTTTTCAGCTTGGCGGTGGAGGCATCGGAGCTGGACACCGCGCCTTCGATCTGGTGCTTGATGGAGCCCAGCGCGTCAATAAAGTGGGCGGCGGTAGAGCCAGTGCCGACCCCGACGATGGTGCCCGGCGTCACGTATTCCAGCGCCGCCCAGCCCACCGCTTTTTTCAGTTCATCCTGCGTCATAATATGTCCCTTGCCTCTGTACGAAAACGTGTGCGTATTATAGGGTAAAACGCTGTTTTTCACGCCGGCAGGATCACACTTATTTACCGCAGCCCGCATTTTTACCCGCTTGGCGGCTAGCTGGGGGCGTGATTTTTCCACCTGCGCCATGCGTAAAATGTGGCATAGTGCCGGTATCATTCTAATTTAAGGGATATCTTTCCGATGAAACGCCCAGACTATCGTACGCTGCAAGCGCTGGACGCGGTGATCCGTGAGCGCGGCTTCGAGCGCGCCGCGCAAAAACTCTGTATCACGCAATCGGCGGTATCCCAACGCATCAAACAGCTGGAAAACCTGTTCGGCCAACCGCTGCTGGTTCGTACCGTGCCGCCGCGCCCGACCGAACAAGGGCAAAAGCTGCTGGCGCTGCTGCATCAGGTGGAGCTGCTGGAAGAAGAGTGGCTCGGCAATGACACCGGCGTCGATACGCCGCTGCTGCTGTCGCTGGCGGTCAACGCCGACAGTCTGGCGACCTGGCTGCTGCCGGCGCTGAAGCCGGTGCTGGCGGACTCCCCCATTCGTCTGAATCTGCAGGTGGAAGATGAAACCCGCACCCAGGAGCGGCTGCGCCGCGGTGAGGTGGTGGGCGCGGTGAGTATTCAGCCGCAGCCGCTGCCGAGCTGCCTGGTGGATCGGCTGGGGGCGCTGGACTACCTGTTCGTGGCCTCCAGCGGCTTCGCCGAGCGCTATTTCCCGAACGGCGTCACCCGTTCCGCGCTGCTGAAAGCGCCGGCGGTGGCCTTCGACCATCTCGACGACATGCACCAGGCATTCCTGCAGCAGAACTTCGATCTGTCGCCGGGCAGCGTGCCCTGCCACATCGTGAACTCATCGGAAGCCTTCGTCCAGCTGGCGCGTCAGGGCACCACCTGCTGCATGATCCCGCATCTGCAGATCGAAAAGGAGCTGGCATCCGGTGAACTGATCGATCTGACGCCGGGGCTGTACCAGCGCCGCATGCTGTACTGGCACCGCTTCGCGCCGGAAAGCCGCATGATGCGCAAAGTGACCGACGCGTTGCTGGAACACGGCCACCAGGTATTGCGCCAGGATTAAAACGAAAAAAGGTTCGCCGCAGCGAACCTTTTCTTCAATACAACACCCTTACTGCGCGGCGTTGCGCTGCAGCTCAAACACCACATCCACCTGATCGTCGAAGTGAATGCTTTGCTGTTCATAGGTTTGCGCCGCGTCGTTTTCCGCCGCCGCGCCGGCCGCCTTATACATCCGCGCCACCGGCATCGGCTGATAGTTGGCGACCCGGTAGCGAATGCTGTACACCGGCCCCAGCTTGGCGTGGAAGCCTTTGGCCAGGGATTCGGCCTGCTGAGTCGCGTTCTCGATCGCTTTTTGCCGCGCCTGCTCGCGATATACGTCCGGTTTGGCGACGCCCAGCTCCACCGCGCGGATCTCGTTCAGGCCGGATTTCAGCGCGCCGTCCAGCAGCTCGTTCAGCTTGTCCAACTGGCGCAGGGTGACCTGCACCTGGCGCACCGCCCGGTAGCCCTTCAGCACCGACTCGCCGGTTTTCAGGTAGTCGTATTCCGGCTGAGTGCGCAGGTTGGCGGCGCTGATGTCTTTTTTCTCGATGTTGTTTTTCTGCAGGAAATCAAAGTACTGCGCCACGCGCTCGTCTACCTGCTTCTTCGCCTGAGCGGCGTCTTTGGAGGAAACGCTCACCTCGATCGCCAGGGTGGCGATATCCGGCGTGGCGTCCACGCTGGCGGTGCCGGAGGTGACGACGTGCGGCCCTTCAGGCACTTCAGCCGCCTGCAGCGCCATCGGTAACGTCCCTAATCCGACCATTGCGGCCATAGCCAATGCTTTTAGCTTCACAGTGTCTCCTTAATGACAGGCTGTCTCTGATCGCCGGCTTTTCCCTGCGAGAACCGCCGGATTCCTGGCATCAAACGTAGCATATCGCACGGCGTTTTGAATTCGGATTAGTGACAAATTCTTATAAATTTGCCCCCTGCCAGGCCAGCTGCAGCGCGATGCCCCACATCACCAGCCCGACCAGCGCATTGATGATGCGCTGCGCCCGCTGCGTATTCAGCCACGGCGCCAGCCAGGAGGCCAGCAGCGCCAGGCCGAAGAACCACACCGCCGACGCGCTGACCGCGCCAAGCGCGAACCAGGAGCGCACATCCGCCGTCAGCTGTCCGCCCAGGCTGCCGAGCACCACGAAGGTGTCCAGATAGACGTGCGGATTCAGCCAGGTGACCGCCAGCATGGTGACCACGATGCGCCAGCGGCTCTGCGCCAGCTCCTGCGCCGCGGCCTGCGCCGGTTGCGGGCTGAAGGCGGAACGGAACGCGCCCCAGCCGTACCACAGCAGAAACGCCACACCGCCCCAGGTGACCAGCGCCAACAGCAGCGGCGAGCGGGTCAGCAACGCGCTGCCGCCGAAAATACCGGCGCAGATCAGCACGATATCGCTCAGTGCGCACAATGAGGCGATCATCAGATGATACTGACGGCGAATGCCCTGATTCATCACGAATACGTTCTGCGGGCCCAGCGGCAGGATCATGGCGGCGCTCAGGGCAAACCCCTGCAGGAAGACGGCTAACATGGGAGATTCCTCGAATGATAAAAGGCGCCGGACGTGGGCGCGTATCGGTCAACACGCGCATCATACGAGGAAGCGATCATTAGTTGAAATTGATGTTTCTAATCCAGCATCAGCAGAGCTAATACTCAAATCGGCGTGACGAACCCCAGCTCCTGCGAGATGCGTTGCGCGGTGGCCAGCACCGGTTTGATCAGGCTTTTGACGCCGATCTGCTGCAGCTTGGCGGTCGGCAGAGAAACAGACACCGCATAAGGCACGCGCTGTTGAATATCGAACACCGGCGCCGCCACGCAGGAGACCCCCAGCTCGTTTTCCTCGCGATCCATCGCCAAGCCGCGCTGGCGAATATCGGCCAGTTCCTCATACATCTTCGGCAGCTCGGTAATGGTATTGCGCGTCAGCGTCTGAATCTCCTGCTGGTGAGTCTGCCAGTAGTGGGCCGGATAATCGTCGTTGCCGTAGGCCATGAAGATTTTACCCATCGCCGAACAGTACAGCGGCATATGCTGGCCGATATAGGCGCGAGTGCGCATCATGCCGGTGGTCGGCTCCAGCTTGTAGATCAGGATGACGTGGTCGTCTTCGCGGCTGGAGAAGTTGACCGTCTCCCCCACTTCCAGGTTCAGCTGCTCCAAATGCGGCGCAGCCACGTGGATGATGTTGAGTGACGACAGCGCCTTCTGGCCGATGGAAATGAACTTGGTGGTCAGGCGGTAGCTGCCCGGCGACGGCGCCTGGGTCACATAGCCGCTGGTGTGCAACCCCTGCAGCAGACGGTGCACCGTGCTCTTGTTCATGCCGGCCAGCTCAGACAGATGCGCCAGTGGGCACCCGTTGGGAAAATTGCTCAGGATCTCAATCAACTGCAAACCGCGGAACAGGCTTTGGCTGCCCAGTGGTTTGTCTTTCTTGTCATCTTTCTCGTCGACGGCTTTCAGGCTCATAGCGAAAATCTCTCCAGTGTCGAACCGCCAACCGGCGCTGCGGCGAAGTCAGCAGGCTCTTTGCCGGGCATGTTACCCCAAGGCCCGCATCAGGTGAAGACGGAACGCCGTTTCATTGTCCGCAGCGGGCCAAAAATCCGCAATATTTCCCCCGCATTGAAGTGAGCCATCGGTCACACTTCCGCAAAGTAAAAAATAACCCATTGTTTAATAACAGCAATTAAAACCTCATCGCCTTTGATTTAGCGCAACGAACGTCATATTATTTTTGAAATTGAATTTCGCATATTGAAATTTAAAGACCAGATACTCACCAGCGGTTTAGCTGATTTGCCCGGCATCTTCGCACGGGCGCAACACCAGGGGCGCATCACATGACTATCGATAATGCGGCACAACCCATCCTTACCCTCAGCCACATCGTCAAACGATTTGGCGGCAACGTGGCGGTCAACGACGTCAGCCTGCAGGTGATGCCGGGCGAAGTTCTGGCGCTGCTGGGCGAAAACGGCGCCGGCAAATCGACGCTGATCAAAGTGCTGGCGGGCGTCTACCCGCGCGACGGCGGCGATATTCGCTTTCAGGGCGCAAGCATCGCCTCCGCCGCCGCGATAAAAAGCGCCAGCCGCCAGCCGATCGCCTTTATTCATCAGGATCTCGGCCTGATCGAATGGATGACGGTGGCGGAAAACATGGCGCTGGTGATGGGGTTTCCCCGCCGCTTTGGGTTGATCGACTGGCGCGCCATTCGCCGCCGAGCGACGCAGGCGCTGCAAGACGTCGGCATCGCGCTCGATCCCGATGCGCGCGTCTTCGAACTGTCGCGCACCGAAAAATCGCTGCTGGCGATCGCCCGCGCGGTGGCGGTCAACGCCGAGCTGCTGGTGCTGGATGAACCGACCGCCTCCCTGCCCGCCAACGACGTGCGTCATCTGTTCGCCGTGATCAACCGGCTGCGTGCCAAAAAGGTCGGCATGATTTACGTCACCCACCGTTTGGACGAAGTGATCGAAATCGCCGATCGGGTCTGCGTGATGCGCGACGGGCGCTATGTCGCCGGCGGCCGCACCGCCGACTACTCGCTGCGCGATCTGGTGCAAACCATCGTCGGCGAAGCGATGGCGGACGATCAGCGCGAACCGCTGCCGGAGCATCGTCCGCCGGTGCTGCAGCTCGATAGCGTCACGGTGGGCGACATCGGCCCGGTGAGCTTCGAGTTGCAGCCGGGCGAGATGCTGGCGTTGGCCGGCCTGCGCGGGGCAGGGCAAGAAGAGATTGGCCGGCTGCTGTTCGGGTTGCGTCAGGCCGACGGCGGCGCGATTCGGTTTCGCGATCGGCCCTATCTGGCGAGTTCCCCGCAGCAGGCGATGGCCTGCGGCGTTTCACTGGTGGCGGGCGATCGCACCGGTGAAAGCCTGGTGATGTCGATGAGCGTGCGTGAAAACCTGTTTATCAACCCCTGCGCCAGCGGCCACCGGCTGCTCTCCCGCTACGGGCGGCGAGCGGAGATCGGCGCCAGTTGGTGGAAGGTGCAGCTGTTCGACGTACGCCCCAAGGACGTCAATATCGATATCAGCGCGCTGTCCGGCGGCAACCAGCAAAAGGTGGTGATGGCGCGCTGGATGCACCTGGGGGCGCCGCTGCTGATCCTGGAAGATCCCACCGCCGGCGTGGACGTCGGCGCGCGAGCGGAAATCTACCACCTGCTGAATAAATCCCTGGCGGAAGGTGTGGCGGTGCTGGTTATCTCCAACGATTTCGAGGAGATCGCCCATATTTGCAACCGCGCGCTGGTATTCAACCGCGGGAAAGTGGTCGGCGAATTGAAAAATCAACAGGTGTCATTCGCCAATTTATTGGAGCTGGCCTCTGCCAGCACCGGGGAAAGCGTCGCAATCACGTCAGAATCCGAGGTAGGCCATGTCTAAAACATCCGTTAAATCAACCGCGCTGGAGCAGCGCGTCAGCCTGGCGCAGGACGGCGCCGGCCCGTGGCTGATGCAGGTTCTCACCCGCTATGGCCTGCTGCTGCTGTGCATCGCGCTGGTCGTGCTGTTCTCACTGCTCACCCCCTCCTTCGCATCAATGCTGACGCTGCAGGCGATCCTGTCGAGCAAGGCCAAAATCGCCCTGTTGGCGCTGGCGGCGACCATCCCGATGATCGTGGGCAAGATCGATCTTAACGTCGGCTTCGGCATTGTGCTGTGGCACATCCTGGCGATCACGCTGCAGGTGGAATACGGCTTCTCCTGGCAGATGGCGGTGCTGACGGTGCTGGCGATTTCGGCGCTGTACGGGTTGCTGAACGGCATTCTGGTGGCGCTGGCCGATATCGACAGCTTTGTCGCCACCCTCGGCTCCGGCACCGTACTGTACGCCATTGCCCTGTGGCACTCCGGCGGGCGGCAGATCGTCGGCGACTTGCCGGATGCCTTTATCGCGCTGCACCACACCGAGATCGCCGGCATTCCGATCGTGGCGTTTTACGTGCTGATCGTCGCGGTGGTGCTGTGGCTCATCACCGAACATACCCCGCTCGGCCGCTGCATGTATGCGGTGGGCGGCAACCCGGCGGCGGCGCGTCTGAACGGCATCTCGGTCAATCGCTTTACCATCGGCGCCTTCATCGCCTCCAGCGTGCTCACCGGTTTCAGCGGCGTATTGATCGCCGCCGAACAGGGCGTCGGCCAGGCCAGCGTCGGCATGGACTATCTGCTGCCGGCGCTGGTCGGCGCCTTCCTCGGCAGCACCACCATTCGCCCAGGGCGCGTCAACGTCTGGGGCACCGTGGTCGGCATCGCCATTCTGGCAATCGGCATCGCCGGCATTCAACAGTTCGGCGGCGAATTCTGGGTCGAGCCGCTGTTCAACGGCGCGACGCTGTTGCTGTCGATCACCCTGGCCGGCTATGCCCAACGCCGTCGGCTGCTCAATCAGAAAGCGGTACAACGCAGCCAGGCGACGCCGGCTGACAACAACAATCAGACAGCGACCCACCCTTAAACCAGGAGCACACCATGAAACGCATTTGGCTGTTACCGGGGTTCACCACATTTTTGCTCGCCGCATCGCCGGTCTGGGCCGACGCCTATCTCGATCAGGCCACCGCCGCCGTGGCGAAGGCCACCGCCAGCGCCATTCAGTGGGACGGCCCCACCAGCGGCCCGCAGCTGCAGGCCAACAAGAAGATCATTTTTATCGCCTCCGACATGAAGAACGGCGGCGTGCAAGGGGTGCAACAGGGGTTGAGCGAAGCGGCGAAAGCCGCCGGCTGGAAGCTGGAAACGCTCGACGGCGGCGGCTCGGTGAAAGATCAGCTGGCATCGCTCAATCAGGCCATCGCTCAGAAACCGGACGGCATCGTGATCGGCGGCTGGAACCCTAACGTCGCCAAGATCCCGCTGAAAAAGGCCGTACAGCAGGGCATCGTGCTGACCGCCTGGCACGCGGTGCCGGAACCGGGCCCCATCGCCAAATACAACGTGTTCTATAACGTCACGTCGGATTCCAACGAAGTGGCGCGCATCGCCGCGCAATACGCGGTGGTTCAGTCCGGCGGCAAGGCGAGCGTGTTGATCTTCACCGACTCGCTGTACCAAATCGCGTTGGACAAGGCCAACGTCATGAAAGAAGAGATCGCCAAATGCAGCGGCTGCACGCTGCTGGAATTCATCGACACGCCGCTGGCCGATACCGCCAATCGCATGCCGGCGATGACCTTCAGCCTGCTGCAGAAGTACGGCGAAAAATTCCAATATGCGCTGGCGATCAACGATCTGTACTTCGACTTTATGGCCCCGGCGCTGAAGACCGCCGGCAAAGGCGGCAAGAACGCGCCTTACAACGTGTCGGCCGGCGACGGTTCGATCTCCGCTTACCAGCGTATCCGGTCAGGCGACAGCCAGTCGGCGACGGTGCCGGAGCCCTTGAAGCTGCACGGTTGGCAACTGCTGGACGAATTCAACCGCGCCTTCGCCAAGCAGCCGCCTTCCGGCTACGTCACGCCGGCGCACCTGGTGACACGCGACAATATCGCCGCCGACGGCGGCGCCAATAACCTGTATGACCCGCAAAACGATTATCAGGGCCATTACAAAGCGATCTGGGGCGTGAAGTGAACGGCGGCATTCGGCATTCATTGCGCACGCACGCTCAGCTCGAGCGCTTGTGCTCACCGGCGATTTGGGCCGAAGGGCCGGTCTGGCTGCCGCAGGAGGATGCGGTGGTGTTCAGCGACGTGAAAGGCAATCGCATGTTCCGCTGGTCGCGCCGGGGTGAGCTGGCCCTATACCGTTCGCCGTCGCACTACGCCAACGGCAATGCGCGCGACGGCGAGGGGCGCGTGGTCAGCTGCGAACACGGGCGGCGCGGCATCAGCCGCACCGAAAGCGATGGCGAAGTGCGCCTGTTGATCGACCGCGTCGACGGCAAGCGCTTTAACTCGCCGAACGACGTGGCGGTGCGTTCCGACGGCACCCTGTGGTTCACCGATCCGCCCTACGGCATCATCGGCGACGAAGAGGGTTACAAATCGGAAAGCCAGGTGATCGGCTGTTACCTCTACAGCTTCGATCCGCGCGACGGTTCGCTGACCATCGCCGCCTGCGACCTGCAGCGCCCGAACGGCCTGGCGTTTTCACCGGATGAAAAATGGCTGTACGTGGCGGACATGTCGATCGTGGATTTCCCGACGCTGGGCCGCCGCGAGCTGCGCGTCTATGCGGTCAACGGCCGCGAGCTGGAAGCCGGCCGCCGTTTCGCCACGGTGGAGCCCGGTTTCCCGGACGGGTTCTGCGTCGACCGGGCCGGCAATCTGTTTTGCAGCTGCGCCGACGGCGTGCTGGTCTTTGATCCAGAGGGGCGACAGATCGACAAAATCAGCGTGCCGGAACGCGTCTCCAATTGTACCTTCGGCGGCCCGAACGGCGATGAGCTCTATATCACCGCCACCACCTCGCTCTACCGCATGGTGTTGAACACCCGCGGTTAGCCGGGGTCTTGCAAGACGCAGGGTGGGTTTCGATCCGCCCTGCTTTGCCACGTCTGAAGCACGCCATCTCCACCAAAATGTGGCGGCGATCACAAAATCACCACTCAATTTTAACATCATGTTTTTCATGAATAATTTTACTCCCCCTTGCTTTGACTTCCCTGAATCGCCGGGATAGCATTTATTTGAAATGCAATTTCGCATATTGAAATTTAGCGAACCAAAAACAGACAATTCGCACAGGCGGAGAACCGGCATGAGAGTGAGTTACAGCGAATTAAAACAGCAATTCAAACGCGTGCTGCTGGCGCGCGGCGTGGCGGAACATCTCGCCGACGACTGCGCCGGCATGTTCGCCGACACCACCGCCAGCGGCGTTTACTCCCACGGCGTTAACCGCTTTCCGCGCTTTATTCAGCAGCTGGACGCCGGCGATATCGTGCCGGACGCCGAACCCAGCAAACTGTTGTCTCTGGGGGCGATCGAGCAATGGGATGCGCATCAGGGCATCGGCAACCTTACCGCCCGCCGCATGATGGATCGCGCCATGCAGTTGGCCGACGATCATGGCATCGGCCTGGTGGCGCTGCGCAACGCCAACCACTGGATGCGCGGCGGCGGTTACGGCTGGCAGGCGGCGGAGAAAGGCTATATCGGCATTTGCTGGACCAACTCGATCGCCGTGATGCCGCCGTGGGGTGCCAAAACGTGCCGTATCGGCACCAACCCTTTGATCGTCGCCGTGCCCGGCAACCCGATCACCATGGTGGACATGTCGATGTCGATGTTTTCCTACGGCGCGCTGGAGCTGAACCGGCTTGCGGGCAAAACCCTGCCGGTGGACGGCGGCTTCGACAACGACGGCCATCTGACCCGCGATCCGGCCACCATCGAAGAGAATCGGCGCATTTTGCCGATGGGGTACTGGAAAGGATCGGCGTTGTCGATCGTGCTGGACATGATCGCCACCCTGCTGTCAGGCGGCGCCTCGGTGGCGGAAGTGACGGAAGATCACCGCGACGAATACGGCGTCTCGCAGGTGTTCATCGCGATTGAGATAGACCGGTTGATCGACGGCGACAGCCGCGATCAAAAACTGCAGCGCATCATGGATTACGTCACCAGCGCCGAACGGGACAACCCCGACGTCGCCATTCGCCTGCCGGGCCACAAGTTCCCGCGCATTCTGGCAGAGAACCTGCGCGACGGCATTCCGGTCGACGAACGAGTCTGGGCGCGCATTCAGGCGCTGTAACGGGAGGATCATCATGATATTCGGCCACATCGCCAACACCGCGCCCGAGCAGTACCCGACGCCGGTCGCCAACGCCGTCGCCTATTTGCAGCGCACCGATTTCAGCGTCTTGCCCGCAGGGCGCTATGAAGATCCCGCCACCGGCTACGTGGTGCAGGTGCTGGATCTGCATACCCAACCACCGGACGCGCTGCGCCCGGAAGTCCACCGGCAAAACGTCGACGTGCAGTTTCTGGTCAGCGGCACCGAACTTATCGGCGTAGCGGCGGACAACGGCGACAACGTCGTTCATCAGGAGCTGCTGGCGCAGCGCGACATCCTGTTTTATCAGGACGTGGCCGACGAATCCTGGCTCACGATGCGGCCCGGCAACTTCGCGGTATTTTTCCCACAGGACGTGCATCGCCCGGCCTGCATTAACCAACGCCCCAGCGCGATACGCAAGGTGGTGGTGAAGATACCGCTGGCGTCGTTTAGCGCCTGATAGCCGCCACACCCGTAACGATAACAACACCGGTCCATGGGCCTGTGCGGGCGCCCCTGCGCCCAAATCAAGCAAAACAATAACGCCCGACCCTACAAAAAAGCGAACATCGAAAGAGGTCCTTATGAATACAGCCTCCGTTTCCGTCAGCCAAAGCCAGGCGATCCCCAAGCTCCGCTGGCTGAGGATCGTGCCGCCGATCCTCATCACCTGCATCATTTCTTACATGGACCGGGTCAACATCGCCTTCGCCATGCCCGGCGGCATGGATGACGAACTCGGCATCACCGCCTCGATGGCCGGGCTGGCCGGCGGCATCTTCTTCATCGGTTACCTGTTTCTGCAGGTGCCCGGCGGCAAGCTGGCGGTATACGGCAACGGCAAGAAGTTCATCGGCTGGTCACTGTTGGCCTGGGCGGTGATCTCGGTGCTGACCGGGCTGGTCACCAACCAGTATCAGCTGCTGTTCCTGCGCTTCGCCCTCGGCGTTTCCGAAGGCGGCATGCTGCCGGTGGTGCTGACCATGATCAGCAACTGGTTCCCGGATAAGGAGCGCGGCCGCGCCAACGCCATCGTCATCATGTTCGTGCCGATCGCCGGCATTCTCACCGCCCCGCTGTCGGGTTGGATCATCACCGCCTGGGACTGGCGCATGCTGTTTCTGGTGGAGGGCGCTCTGTCGCTGGTAGTCATGGCGCTGTGGTACTTCACCATCAGCAACCGGCCCCAGGAGGCCAAATGGATCTCGCAGGCGGAAAAAGAGTATCTGGTAAAGACCCTGCACGACGAACAGCTGCTGATCAAAGGAAAAACGGTGCGCAACGCCTCGCTGCGCCGGGTGCTGGGCGACCGGATTATGTGGCAGCTGATCCTGGTGAATTTTTTCTACCAGACCGGTATCTACGGCTACACCCTGTGGCTGCCGACCATTTTGAAAGGGCTGACCCACGGCGATATGGAGCAAGTGGGCCTGCTGGCTATCTTGCCCTATATCGGCGCCATCTTCGGCATGCTGATCATCTCCACCCTCTCCGATCGCACCGGCAAGCGCAAAATCTTCGTCGCCCTGCCGCTGGCCTGCTTTGCCGCCTGCATGGCGCTGTCGGTACTGCTGAAGGATCACGTCTGGTGGTCTTACGCTGCGCTGGTCGGCTGCGGCGTATTTATTCAGGCGGCGGCCGGGGTGTTCTGGACCATCCCGCCCAAATTGTTCAACGCCGAAGTGGCCGGCGGCGCGCGCGGCGTGATCAATGCGCTGGGCAACCTCGGCGGCTTTTGCGGCCCGTATATGGTCGGCGTCCTGATCAGCCTGTTCAACAAGGATGTCGGCGTCTACAGCCTGGCTGCCTCGCTGGCGATCGCCTCCGTGCTGGCGTTGATGCTGCCCAATAAATGCGACCACAGCGCGAGGAGCGAATGATGGAATATTGGCTGGGGCTCGACTGCGGCGGCACCTTCATCAAGGCGGGTTTATACGACCGCAGGGGCCGTGAACACGGCGTTGCGCGGCGCAATCTGGCGATCGTCGCGCCGCAGCCCGGCTGGGCCGAGCGCGATATGGCATCGCTGTGGCGCACCGCCGCCGACGTGATCCGTGAAGTGCTGTCCGCCAGCGGCGTCGCCGCCGGCGCCATCCAGGCCATCGGCATCTCGGCGCAGGGCAAGGGCGCGTTTCTGCTGGATAAGCAGGGGCAGCCGCTGGGCAACGCCATGCTCTCTTCCGATCAGCGCGCGCTGGCGCTGGTGCAGGAATGGCAACGGCAGGGCGTGCCGCAGGCGCTGTATCCGCAAACGCGCCAAACGCTGTGGACCGGGCACCCGGTCTCGCTGCTGCGCTGGCTGAAGCGGCATCAGCCTGAACGTTACGCCCGCATCGGCAGCGTGCTGATGGCGCACGACTACCTGCGCTATTGCCTGACCGGCGAGCTGGCCTGCGAAGAAACCAATATCTCCGAATCCAACCTGTATCAGATGCGCAGCGGACGCTATGACCCGGCGCTGGCGCAGCTGCTGGGCATCGGCGACATCATGCCCGCCCTGCCGACGATTGTCGGTTCGGCCGACATCGCCGGACGCGTCGCGGCAAACGCCGCGGCCATTACCGGCCTGCCAATCGGCACCCCGGTGGTCGGCGGGTTGTTCGACGTGGTGTCCACCGCGCTGTGCGCCGGCCTGCAGGACGAAACCCGGCTCAACGCGGTGATGGGGACCTGGTCGGTCACCAGCGGCATCACCGACGCCATCGTCGAGGGTTTCGATCATCCCTTTGTCTATGGCCGCCACGCCGAAAACGGCCAATACATCGTGCACGAAGCCAGCCCCACTTCCGCCGCCAACCTGGAATGGTTCTGTCACCAATGGGGGCTGCAGGACTACGACCAGCTTAACCGCTGGGTCGCCGCCCTGCCGAAAGCCGCCGGCGATCTGCTGTTCGCCCCTTTCCTGTATGGCTCCAACGCCGGCTTGGGGCTGAGCGCCAGCTTCTACGGCCTGCAGGCCTTCCACCAACGCGAGCACCTGGTGCAGGCGATCTACGAAGGCGTGGTGTTCTGCCACATGACGCACCTTAACCGCATGCGCCGGCGTTTCCCTGAGGCGCAGGCGCTGCGCGTGACCGGCGGCCCCGCCAAATCCCGCCCCTGGATGCAAATGTTCGCCGACGTCAGCGGCCTGCCGGTTGAGCTGCCGCAGGTGGAAGAAACCGGCTGTCTGGGCGCGGCGATGGCGGCCATGGTCGGCAGCGGCGTCTTCAGCGATTTCACCGCCGCCCAGCGCCGGCTGGCGCCGCGTATCGAGCGGCTGCTGCCTGATGCGGCCGCCGCCGAAGCTTACGACCACAAACACCAACGTTATCAGGCGCTGATTGCTGCATTGCAAAATCTGCAGCCCGCCAACAAGGAGGCCCCATGAGCACGAAACCGCGCCTGCAGCTGGCGCTCGATCAAACCCGTCTGGATACGGCGCTGCGCACCGCCGAGACCCTCAGCCCCCATGTGGACATCATCGAGGCCGGTACCATTTTGTGCATCAGCGCCGGCATTCAGGCGGTTAGCGCGCTGCGCGAGCGCTGTCCGCAGCACACGCTGGTGGCCGATCTCAAGGTGGCCGACGCCGGTGCGACGCTGGCCGAGCAGGCCTTCGGCCAGGGCGCGGACTGGATGACGGTGATCTGCGCCGCGCCGTTGGCCACCATGGCCAGCGCGCGGGAGGTCGCCGAGCGTCACGGCGGCGAAATCCAGATCGAACTGTTCGGCCGCTGGACATTGGAGGATGCGCGGCAATGGCGCGGCCTTGGCATTCGCCAGGCGATCTATCACCGCGGCCGCGACGCGCAGGCCAGCGGGCAAACCTGGGGCCGGCAGGATCTGGATCGGATGAAGGCGCTGTCCGATCTGGGCATCGCGCTGTCGGTGACCGGCGGCATCACGCCCGCCGACCTGCCGCTGTTTAAAGAGATCGCCGTCACCGCCTTTATCGCCGGCCGCGCGCTGGCCGAGGCCGGCGATCCGCCGGCGGCCGCCAGGCAGTTCCGCGCCGCCATCGATGACATCTGGAGATCATGATATGCGTCAGCACCCGTTGGGAATTTACGAGAAAGCGCTGCCGAAACACCTGAGCTGGCCCGAGCGCCTGGCGCTGGCCAAGGCCTGCGGCTTCGACTTCGTCGAAATGTCGGTGGACGAAAGCGATGAACGTCTGGCGCGCCTGAGCTGGAGCAAGGCGCAGCGCCTGGCGCTGGTGGACGCCATGCTGGAAACCGGCATCCGCATCCCGTCGATGTGCCTCTCCGGCCACCGGCGCTTTCCGTTTGGCAGCCACGATCCGGCGCTGCGCCGGCGCGCCTTCGACGTGATGGAACAGGCCATTCAGCTGGCCAAAGACGTCGGCATCCGCACCATCCAGCTGGCCGGCTACGACGTGTATTACGAAGAGCAGGACGAGGGGACGCTGGCGCGCTTTAGCGAAGGCATGCAGTGGGCGGTAGAGCGTGCCGCCGCCGCCCAGGTGATGCTGGCGGTGGAAATCATGGATACCGCCTTTATGAACTCGATCGGTAAATGGAAAGCCTGGGACGCCCTGCTGGCCTCGCCGTGGTTCACGGTGTATCCGGACGTCGGCAACCTCAGCGCCTGGGGCAATGACGTGCCGCGCGAGCTGGAGCTGGGCATCGATCGCATCGCCGCCATTCACCTGAAAGACACCTACCCGGTCACCGCCGTTTCGCCGGGACAATTCCGCGACGTGCCGTTTGGCGAAGGCTGCGTCGACTTCGTCGAGGTGTTTCGCACGCTGCAGCGCCTCAATTACCGCGGCGCATTCCTGATTGAGATGTGGACCGAAAAAGCCGAGGAGCCGGTGGCCGAGATCGTTCAGGCCCGCCGCTGGATCGAACAGAAAATGCAACAAGGGGGCATGACATGCTGACTCAGTTAAAACAACAGGTGCTGGAGGCCAATCTCGATCTGCCGCGCCATAAGCTGGTGACTTTTACCTGGGGCAACGTCAGCGCGGTGGATCGCGAACGCGGTCTGGTGGTGATCAAGCCGTCAGGCGTTGAATACGAGCATATGACGGCGGAGGATATGGTGGTGGTCGATCTGGCCAGCGGCCGCACCGTCGAGGGGGCAAAAAAACCGTCGTCGGACACCGCCACCCATCTGGCGCTGTACCGCGAATTCGCCGATATCGGCGGCATCGTCCACACCCATTCGCGCCACGCTACCATTTGGGCGCAGGCCGGGCTGGACATCCCCGCCTGGGGAACCACCCACGCCGACTATTTTTATGGCGCGATCCCCTGCACTCGCCTGATGACCCAGGATGAAATTGAGCACGATTACGAACTGGAAACCGGCAACGTGATTATCGAAACCTTCCGCCGGCGCGATATCAATCCCAACGCGATCCCGGCGGTACTGGTCAACGCCCACGGCCCCTTCGCCTGGGGCAAAGACGCCCACAACGCGGTGCATAATGCGGTGGTGCTGGAAGAAATTGCCTACATGGGCATTTTCTCGCGCCAGCTGACGCCGGGCATTCACAGCATGCAGCGCGAGCTGTTGGACAAACACTACCTGCGCAAACACGGCCAACACGCCTACTACGGGCAGTAGCGCGCCGGGGCTTTAACCGTGGCGCCCGATGCTTTGCCGCATCGGGTGCCAACGGGCATGAGGCGCAGTGTAGCGAAAACCGCATTCGCCCATCGGCGAAAAATTCGCTATCATCCGCACCCACCCTCCAGCCGGCCGCCCGATGTCTACGATCACCGATACCTTTATCGCCCCGCCATGCCATGACCAGATAGAGATCCTCTATCAGGACGATCATCTGGCGCTGATCAATAAGCCGGCCGGGCTGCTCAGCCTCTCGGGCAAGAATCCGCAGAATCTCGATTCGGTACACCACCGGCTGGAACAGAGGTTCCCCGGCTGCGCCCTGGCGCACCGCCTGGATTTCGGCACGTCCGGTTTGATGGTGGTAGCCCGCAACAAGGCCGTCAACGCCGCGCTCTGTCGGCAGTTCAGCGAACGCACCGTCGGCAAAGTGTACAGCGCGCTGCTCTGCGGCCATCTGGCGGATAACGAAGGGGTAATAGACGCGGCGATCGCCAAAGATCCGGCGTTGTTCCCGCTGATGTCGATTTGCGCCCTCCACGGCAAGCCCGCCCGCTCCCGCTATCGGGTCGTCGAACGTTTTTATCGTGAAATGGAAGGCGGGATCTCGCTGCCGCTGACGCGGGTGCAGCTCACCCCGGAGACCGGACGCACCCACCAGCTGCGTATTCACAGCCGGCAATTGGGCCATCCTATTTTAGGTTGCGATCTGTATGGCGGGCGCCTGCTGCCGGGTACCGAACAGACACCGCGGCTGATGCTGCACGCCAGCGAGCTGGACTTTGTGCACCCCATCAGCGGAGAGCGGATAGCCGCTCGTCACGCAGCGCCGTTCTGAACGCGGCTTACCACATCAAATCGTCGGGCACTTTAAAGTCGGCATACGGATCGTCTTCATCCTGTTCTTCCTGACTCAGCGCGCTGTGCAGCACTATGCTGGCCGCATCGCGCTGCGCGATTTTATCGGCGACGCTCGCGGGGATAATCGCGTATTCACACTCTTCCCGGTTCTCGACCACCAAGCGGGCAATGGCGAGGCGGCCATTGATCAGCTGCGTCTGCGTCGCCTTATCCACCAGGATTTTTTTGATCAGGTTGCCGTCGGTGAAGTTGAAACCGATATCGCCTTTCGCCAGGACGATGCGGTTCATCTCGATCAGCTGCTTCACCTGCGCCTTGTACTCTTTGGACAACGCGGCCTGCTTTTGCTGCTCGCTCAGCTGCTTATCGCGCTCAAGCTGCGCCTTTTTATTCTCTTCCACCGCTTCTCTGGCCTCGCGGGCCTGAACGCGTGATTTTTTAGCCGTTCTCTGGACTTTGGCCATTTTCTTGCTGGTTACCAAGCCCGCTTTGAGCATCTGCTCTTGTAAGGTGAGTTTTGTCATGTTCGTGTCTGAAGCCGTGGGATCATGGAGGGATTATACCCGTAATTTTTCAGGCTGCACCAGGTGGCCGGCCCAACCCACCGGCGGTTTGCGCCGCAGGGCAACGGCGATAAACCGCCCCGAACGCCAGAACATGAATACCGCTCATGTGGTAATGAAATTAAGTCTCTTTCACTCCCACCGGGACTCTGGCAAAAATAGACCTCATTAACGACAGACAATATGAAATCGGCTGAATGAAAAAAGAGAAAAACAACCCATTGAAATAAATGGATAAATCCAGCCTTCATATCATATAACAGGATGCTATAAGACGATGAATAGAGACTTTACCTTTACGATTAAGAGCAGTTCTTTCGATGAAGATTATAACCCTTCTGAAAGTACGCGTATCACCACCAACTTCGCCAATTTGGCCAGAGGGGAAAATCGCCGGGAGAACCTGCGCAATACGCTGGTGATGATTAACAATCGCTTCAATACGTTGGCGCATTGGGATAACCCCAAGGCCGATCGCTATTCGGTCGAGCTTGAAATCATCTCGGTTGAGATGCGCATTGAAGATCAGGGCGCCAGCTTCCCGGTGATCGAAATCCTGAAAACCAACATCCTTGATAAAAAAACGCAAAAGCGTATCGAGGGCATCGTTGGGAACAATTTCTCCTCTTACGTGCGCGACTACGACTTTAGCGTCTTGCTACCGGCGCACAATAAAAACACGGCGGAATTTACCATTCCGGATGATTTCGGCGATTTGCACGGCAATATCTTTAAGCACTTCGTCAATTCAAACGAATACCATGAAAATTTCAGCAAACCGCCGGTGATTTGCCTCAGCGTGTCCAGCAAAGACACCTACCATCGGACAGGCAATCAACACCCGGTGTTGGGCGACGAGTATCGGCAAGACGGCGCTTCGCTGACCGACCGGTATTTTAAAAAAATGGGCCTGCAGGTGCGCTATTTCATGCCGAAAAATAGCGTCGCGCCCCTGGCGTTTTATTTCCCCGGGGATTTGCTGAGCGATTACACCGATCTGGAACTGATCGGCACCATCAGCACGATGGAGACCTTCCAGAAAATTTATCGGCCTGAAATTTACAATGCCAACTCGGCGGCGGGGCAATGCTATCAGCCCAGCCTGAATAACCAGGATCATTCATTAACCAAGATTGTTTACGATCGCGAAGAGCGTAGCCAGTTGGCGATTGAGCAGGGGAAATTTACGGAAGAGCAATTTATCAAACCCTACAAACCTCTTCTTGAGCAATGGTCTGCTCACTACGCGCTTTGATTCACTCAAATACAGGTCATCTATCATGAAAATATTGCTCCCTACGTCGACCGCCGGCAGCTTGCCCAAACCTGTCTGGCTGGCCCAACCGGAAACCCTGTGGTCGCCCTGGAAATTGCAGAATGAAGAATTAATCGAAGGGAAACAGGACGCCTTGCGTTTGTCGCTGGCAGAGCAACAACAGGCCGGCATCGATATCGTCAGCGATGGCGAGCAAACGCGCCAGCACTTCGTCACGACGTTTATCGAGCACCTCAGCGGCGTCGATTTCGAGAAACGCGAAGTGGTTAAAATCCGCAATCGCTACGAAGCGAGCGTGCCAACCGTTGTGGGGGCGGTCTCGCGCCAAAAACCCGTTTTCGTTGAAGACGCCAAATTTTTACGCCAGCTGACCAAGCAGCCGATTAAATGGGCCCTGCCGGGGCCGATGACCATGATCGACACGCTTTATGACAACCACTATAAAAGCCGCGAGAAATTGGCCTGGGAGTTCGCCAAGATCCTCAATCAGGAAGCCAAAGAGCTTGAGGCCGCCGGCGTCGACATTATTCAGTTTGATGAGCCCGCATTTAATGTGTTCTTTGACGAGGTGAATGACTGGGGCATCGCCGCCCTGGAAAGAGCCGTTGAAGGGCTTAAGTGTGAAACGGCCGTACATATCTGCTATGGATACGGCATTAAGGCCAATACCGACTGGAAAAAGACGCTGGGCTCTGAGTGGCGGCAATATGAAGAGGCGTTTCCCAAGCTGCAAACGTCGACTATCGATATTATCTCGTTGGAGTGCCATAACTCGCACGTGCCGATGGATCTGCTTGAACTGATTCGCGGTAAGAAAGTGATGGTCGGCGCCATCGACGTAGCGAATCATGCCGTTGAGACGCCGGAGGAAGTAGCCGCTACGCTGCGCAAAGCGCTGCAATTTGTCGATGCCGACAAGCTCTATCCGTCGACCAACTGCGGCATGGCTCCCCTGCCCCGTCAGGTCGCCAGCGGCAAGCTGAATGCCTTAAGCGCAGGCGCCGAAATCGTGCGCCGAGAACTGTTGGCCAAATAACCGCGCCAGCGCCCGCCGCAGTAGCCTCCTGCGGCGGGCGATTATCATCGACTCCCCCTCCCCGCAACGCCCCCGCTCTGGTGTATACTCGGATTTCTACGCGATGCCAGCCAAAGCGGCCTGAACGGCCCCTCAGCCAGCCCACACCAGCTTAATAACAGTGGAACCCTCATGAGCCCAGATACCGCTCGCATCAGCGAAATTATCGATCGCGCCAAGATCTCGCCTTATCAAATCCTCATCCTCGCCCTGTGTTTCCTGATCGCCCTGCTGGACGGCTTCGATACCGCCATCATCGGCTATATCGCCCCGGCGCTGCGCGAAGAGTGGGGCCTGCAGCCAGCGCAGCTCTCCCCCGCCTTCGGTGCGGGATTGTTCGGCCTGCTGATCGGCAGCCTGCTGTTCGGGCCGATCGCCGACGCCATCGGCCGCAAACGCGTGCTGCTCGTCGCGGTGTTGGTGTTTGGCGGCTGCACCCTGGCTTCGGCCTATGCGCATTCGATCGAATCCCTGACCCTGTTGCGCTTCATCACCGGCATTGGCCTCGGGGGCGCGATACCGACCTGCATCACCCTCAGCTCTGAGTACTCACCGGCGCGCCGGCGCATGCTGATGGTCACCCTGAGCTGGAGCGGCTTTACCGCCGGTCTGGCCTTGGGCGGCCTGCTGGCCGGGCAGATCATTCCTGCATTTGGCTGGCGCGGCCTGCTGGTGGTCGGCGGCATTGCGCCATTGGCGCTGCTGCCGCTGTTGGCCTGGCAGATGCCCGAATCAGTACGCTTTATGGCCGCCAGCGCCAAACATGCCGATCGGCTGCGCCGGGTGGTCGAGCGCATCACCGGCCAGCGTTGGGCCGGTGTGACGATTGTCGATGACGAGCGTCCGGCGCAGGTCAAATCGCCGATCTCGCATCTGTTTATCGAAGGGCGCGCCGTGCGCACCCTGCTGCTGTGGGCGGCGTTCTTCTGTTCGCTGTTCGTGTTCTACCTGCTCACCAGTTGGTTGCCGACGATACTCAAAGACGCCGGTTTCGATATCGCCCACGCCTCGCGCATCGGAGCCATGGTGCCGCTCGGCGGCACTCTGGGCGCCATCCTCATGGCGCTGCTGATGGATCGGGTCGGGCCCTACCGCGTATTGGCCGTCTCCTACCTGGGCGCCGCGCTGGTGATCGGCGCGACCGGGTATCTGATGGGCGACGTCTACACGCTGGCCGCCATTGTGTTCCTTATCGGCTTCGGCGTGGCCGGCGCGCAGAACGGCCTGAATCTGGTTTCCGCCACCCTTTACCCGACCGCAGCCCGCGTCACCGGCGTCAGTTGGGCCATGGCCAATGGCCGCTTCGGCTCGATCGTCGGCTCGATGCTCGGCGCCTGGATGATGACCGCCGCCGGATCGCCAGAAGTGTTCTTCCTCTGGCTGGCGTTGCCGGCGCTGCTGGGCGCAGCCGCCATCTTCCTGCTTTATCGCCTCAGCCTGCGCCGCCGCGCGCCGCTGACCGAACCGGCGGCCGGCATCTGAACTCGCGGAAATAAAAGGCCGAGACGCCATCGGTAGCGTCTCGGCCCGCAATAAAAAAGGGGGCCAAGGCCCCCTTCTGTGTTATTCCGCCTTGGCGGAAGCGTCTTCGGTGCGATACAGGTGCACGTCCATCTGCGGGAACGGAATGCCGATGTTGTGGGCATCCAGCGCGCGCTTGAAGTTTTCCATCAGATCGAAGTACACGTTCCAGTATTCCGCGTTAGTGGTCCAGGAACGGGTCACGAAGTTCAGGGAAGATGGCGCCATCTCGTTCAGACGCACGGTCACGCCTTTAGCGTGCATGATGCGTTTGTCGGCGGCGATCACGTCGCCCAACACCTTTTTCACCACGTCGATATCGGCGTTGTAGGCCACGCCTACCACGATATCCACGCGGCGGTTCGGTTCGCGGGAGTAGTTGATGATGTTGCCGGCGATGATTTTACCGTTCGGCACCACGATGGTTTTGTTGTCTGCGGTGCGCAGGGTGGTGGAGAAAATCTGCACCTGATCGACGGTGCCGGCCACGCCGCCCAGATCGACATACTCACCCACGCGCAGCGGGCGGAAGATCACCAGCAGCACGCCGGCGGCGAAGTTGGACAGCGAGCCTTGCAGCGCCAGACCGACGGCCAAACCGGCGGCACCCAGCACGGCGATCACCGAGGTGGTCTGCACGCCGACGCGCCCCAGCACCGCGATGAAGGTGAACGCCAGCACGCCGTAACGTACGATCGCCGACAGGAAGTCAGCTACCGTGGCGTCGATGCCGCGCAGTTTCATCACGCGGTTCAGCGCATTGCCGACCACGCGGGCCACGATCGAACCGATGATCAGGATAACGATGGCGGCGACGATATTCACCGCGTACTGGATCAACAGATCCTGGTTCTTCACCAACCAGTCGCCGGCACCGTTGATGCCGTCTACTACATTCAAATCTTTCATTCGTGTCGTCCTAACTCAGTCCCTAACGGGAGAAACTCGCAAAAATACACTGGCTTCGGCAGCCAGTAGGAAACCACCGCCTAAGGGTAACCAACATTAAAGGCTCATGCCAACCGTCAGCGTTAAAAATAGCCGAAACCGCCCGCCGCTTCTTCTATGCTGAAAACAGCGCGTTGGCCATTTCACGACAAGAGATCCGTTCTTCATGCACATTCGCTCTTCGCTCAAACACTATTGGCAAGTGCGGCCCAGGCTGCTGTTTTCCGTCGGCGCCGGGCTGTTGTGCTTTCTGTTGCTGCCCGCCCAACTCTCGTTGCTGCAGCGCCTGATGATCGGCTGGAATACGCTGGCCTGGCTCTATCTGCTGTTTCTCTGGCGGCTGATGCTGGTCAGCACGCCGCAGCACATTCGCCAGATCGCCCGGCGACAGGATGAAAGCGCCAGCACGGTGTTGGCGCTGGTCAGTTTCGGTTGTCTGGTGAGCATTCTGGCGATCCTGTTCGAATTGAGCAGCGCCAAACAGGCCAGCGACTCGCTGAAAACGCTACATCTGGCGTTAACCGGCGCAACGCTGGCAGTCTCCTGGCTGCTGCTGCCGACCGCCTTCACCATGCACTATGCCCATCAGTTTTATCGTCAGGGCGCACAGCGGGATCCTTTGCCGCTGCTGTTCCCCGGCAATCTCACCGAGCCGACCTATCTGGACTTCGCCTACTTCTCCTTCACCATCGCGGTCGCGTCGCAAACCGCCGACGTGGCGGTCGGCGCCGCGGAGGTGCGTAAAATCGCGCTCGTGCAGTCGGTTATTTCGTTCGTGTTCAACATGCTGATCCTGGGCCTGTCGATCAACGTCGGCGCCGGCCTGCTGGGCTGAAAACAAAAAAGGCTCCCCGCAGGGAGCCTTTTGCATCGTGCAACAGGTGCCGAAGATTACAGAACGTCTACCGCGTTCAGATCTTTGAAAGCCTGCTCCAGACGCGTCACCATGCTGGTCTGCGCTGCGCGCAGCCATACGCGTGGATCGTAGTATTTCTTGTTCGGCTGATCGGCGCCTTTCGGGTTGCCCAGCTGGCCCTGCAGGTAAGCTTCGTTCGCTTTGTAGTACTGCAGGATGCCGTCCCAGGTCGCCCATTGGGTATCGGTATCGATGTTCATCTTGATCACGCCGTAGCTGACGGACTCTTTGATTTCCGCATCGCTGGAACCGGAGCCGCCGTGGAACACGAAGTTCAGGCTGTTATGCGGCAGGTTGAATTTCTCGGAAACGTATTTCTGAGAATCGCGCAGGATGGTCGGAGTCAGCTTAACGTTGCCTGGCTTGTACACGCCGTGCACGTTACCGAAGGAAGCTGCGATGGTGAAGCGCGGGCTGATGGCGTTCAGTTTTTCGTACGCGTAAGCCACGTCTTCCGGCTGGGTGTACAGTGCGGAAGCGTCCATATGGCTGTTGTCCACGCCGTCTTCTTCACCGCCGGTGCAGCCCAGTTCGATTTCCAGCGTCATGCCGATTTTGGCCATGCGCTTCAGGTAGGCGCTGCAGATCTCGATGTTTTCTTCCAGAGACTCTTCAGACAGATCGATCATGTGGGAAGAGAACAGCGGTTTGCCGGTAGCGGCGAAGTGCTTCTCGCCGGCGTCCAGCAGGCCGTCCAGCCATGGCAGCAGTTTCTTCGCGCAGTGGTCGGTGTGCAGGATCACCGGCACGCCGTAGTGTTCAGCCATCTGGTGAACGTGGTGTGCGCCAGAGATGGCGCCCAGAATCGCTGCGCCCTGAGGCACATCGGTCTTCACGCCTTTGCCGGCGATGAACGCGGCGCCGCCGTTGGAGAACTGAACGATGACCGGCGCGCGCACTTTAGCCGCGGCTTCCAGCACTGCGTTGATGGAGTCGGTACCCACGCAGTTTACCGCTGGCAGCGCAAAGTTGTTCTCTTTAGCAACTGCGAAGACTTTCTGAACGTCATCACCCGTGATGACACCCGGTTTTACGAAATCAAAAATTTTAGACATGTTACTTTGTCCTGTTTCGTCGGCCGTAGATGGATGTAAATCGATGTTTTCACGCCGCGCAGCGTTAGCCGCGCGGTATAAAACAAACGGGCGGCTTTCGCCTCCCGTTGTCTGAATTACTGCTTAGCGCGCTCTTCCAGCATCACGACTGCAGGCAGCGGTTTCCCTTCAACGAATTCCAGGAATGCGCCACCGCCGGTGGAGATGTAGGAAATTTTGTCAGCGATACCGAACAGATCGATGGCTGCCAGAGTGTCGCCGCCGCCAGCGATAGAGAAAGCGTCGCTATCGGCGATCGCGCGGGCGACAATTTCGGTGCCCTTACGGAAGTTAGGGAACTCGAATACGCCAACCGGGCCATTCCACAGAATGGTCTTGGCGTTCTTCAGGATAACGGCCAGACGCTCGGCAGAGACGTCGCCCATATCCAGAATTTGCTCGTTGTCCTGGATCTCGTTGGCCTGCTTCACGGTCGCGGTTGCGGTTTCGGAGAACTCGGTCGCTACGCGCACGTCGGTCGGCACCGGAATGTCGCAGGTTTCCAGCAGTTTCTGCGCGTTCGGGATCAGGTCAGGTTCGTACAGGGACTGGCCCACGTTGTTGCCCTGCGCCGCCACGAAGGTGTTGGCGATGCCGCCGCCAACGATCAGCTGATCGGCGATTTTGGACAGGGAATCCAGCACGGTCAGTTTGGTGGACACTTTAGAACCGCCCACGATGGCGACCATCGGACGGGCCGGGTTGCCCAGCGCTTTGCCCAGCGCTTCCAGTTCGGCGGACAGCAGCGGGCCGGCACAGGCGACAGGCGCGAACTTGCCCACGCCGTGGGTGGAAGCCTGCGCGCGGTGCGCGGTGCCGAATGCATCCATCACGTACACGTCGCACAGCGCCGCGTATTTCTTGGACAGGGTTTCGTCGTCTTTCTTCTCGCCCTTGTTGAAGCGGACGTTTTCCAGCACCACCAGTTCGCCTTCGGCGACGTCGACGCCATCCAGATAATCCTTCGCCAGACGCACTGGGGATTTCAGGTGGTCTTTCAGGTAGTTGACCACAGGCAGCAGGGAGAATTCTTCGTTGTACTCGCCTTCGGTAGGACGACCCAGGTGGGAGGTTACCATCACGCGGGCGCCTTGCTTCAGCGCAGCTTCGATAGTCGGCAGGGAAGCGCGGATACGCGCGTCGGAAGTCACTTTACCGTCTTTTACCGGCACGTTCAGATCGGAGCGGATCAGTACGCGTTTACCCGCCAGATCCAGATCGGTCATCTTAATTACAGACATGGTGAACCCTCTTTATTGAATCTCTATAAAATTGCCTGAGCAGCGCGCCAATCACGCCGGCGCCGCCGTACTAGAAACCGCTGGCGGCCATTGCCCGTGTTGTATCCAACATCCGATTGGCAAAGCCCCATTCATTGTCGCACCAGACCAAGGTCTTTATCAGGTGCTGCCCGCTGACCCGAGTCTGCGTACCGTCGACGATAGCGCTGTGCGGGTCATGGTTAAAATCGATCGAGACCAATGGTAATTCCGTGTAGTCAACTATACCACGAAATGATTCCCGTGCGGCCTTTTGCAACAGCTGGTTGACCTCCGCCACCTTCACCGCGGCGCTCACGCTGACGCTGAGATCGATAGCCGTCACGTTGATGGTCGGCACGCGCACCGAGATCGCCTCGAAGCGATCGCAAAACTGCGGGAAGATACGGGTGATGCCCGCAGCCAGCTTGGTATCGACCGGAATGATCGACTGGCTCGCCGCGCGGGTGCGCCGCAAATCCGCGTGATACGCGTCGATCACCGGCTGATCGTTCATCGCCGAGTGAATGGTGGTCACGGTGCCGGATTCGATGCTGTAGGCGTCATCCAGCAGCTTGATCACCGGAATAATGCAGTTGGTGGTGCACGAGGCGTTGGACACGATGCGGTGTTCCGCCAGCAGCGTCTGATGATTGACGCCGAACACGATGGTGGCGTCCAGATCGTTGCCGCCCGGATGGGCGAACAGCACTTTCTTCGCCCCCGCCGCCAGATGGGCTTCGCCATCCGCCCGGCTGCCGTACACGCCGCTGCAGTCCAACACCACGTCGACGCCCAGCTCGCCCCAGGGCAACTGCTCCACCGCCGGCTGATGCAACAGGCGAATCGCGTCGTCTCCGACGCTCAGCGTGTCACACTCTTGCCGCACATCCCAGGCGAAGCGGCCGTGGCTGGAATCGTACTTCAGCAGATGGGCCATGCCTTCGGCGTTCGCCAGCTCGTTGATCGCCACCACGGAGATTTCCGCTCGTCGTCCCGATTCGTACAGTGCGCGCAATACGCTGCGGCCGATGCGGCCAAAGCCGTTTATCGCTATGCGGATGGTCATGCTGCTCCTGAAAAAGGGCCGTCCACGCCGGGTGACTCACCGGCGCCACCCGGCGCTGACTGGTTGTCTCACTAACCCGCATAGAGTAGTGGATCGCACCGCCCGCTGTGAATCGCCGAGTTTGCATTATTCCCGCGCTTCAGCGGCTTTTCGCCGCCTTCACATCGGCATTTCTGTCGAAGAGTGCTTCAACTGAAACGCTTCAGCTGAGCATAAACCAAAGTTTTGGCAAAAGAAACAGGTGCAACAGTTCCTCAGGTAACGGAGGGGAGTTTTACGAGCATAAGATGATCTGGCGCACATTTTTGGCCTTAAGGCCGCGGTGGATTTTCGCTCGCCGGCCCCGTTTCGCCGTAGTGCTCGCGGAAATAGTCGCGCAAAAATTCGACCGTCACTCGCACTTTCGCCGACGTTGCCAGCCGGGAAACGTACACCGCCCAGATGTTGGCCGGCTGATAATACTCCGGCAGGATGTGCACCAACCTGCCGCTGTCGATGTTCTCTTTCACGTCCCAGGCGGAACGCAGCGCGACGCCCTGCCCGTCCAGGCACCACTGGTGCACGATTTCGCCGTGGTTCGACGCCAGCGCCCCTGTCACCTTCACCGTCTCTTCGCCGCCCGGCCCCTGCAGCCGCCACAGCCCGAACGGGTGATCGCGTTCCTTGATCACCAAACAAGTGCGGCCCGCCAGCTCAGCCGGATTTTTCGGCACACCGTGGCGCTGCAGGTATGCCGGCGAAGCGCACAGGATGCGCTGATTGTCCGCCAGCTTGCGCGCAATCAAATTGGGGGCGATATCGTCGCCGATGCGGATATCCAGATCGAATCCTTCGCTGACCAGATCCACCAGCCGATCGGACACGTCGAGCCGCAGCTCCAGCTGCGGGTACTGCCGCGCCAGCGCCGACAGCGCCGGCGCCACGAAACGCCGGCCGAAGCCGAAGCTGCTGACCACGCGCAGCATGCCCTGCGGCGCCTGACGCACCTCGGACAACTCGTCCATCATCTGATCGACATCGTTGAGAATGCGCTGCGCCCATTCGTAGATGCGTTCACCGTCTTCGGTGATCGCCACCCGCCGCGTGGTGCGGTGCAGCAATGACACGTCCAGCGCCTTTTCCAGCAACGCAATGCGCTTGCTGATAAAGGCCGGCGAAACGCCCAGCTCTTCGGCGGCGGCGGCGAACCCGGCGCGGCGCGCCACCAGCACGAACACCCGCAGGTCACTCAGGATCGGCATATTGTTCATGATTCGTGTTTTATGTTTCACCGTTTTCGCGATTGATTAACAGTTAGTCAATTATAGGATAGCAGTGTTGTCAATCTCCCCTACCTACAAATGAGACCTCTGTATGAGCAAAACTTACAAGATTGCCGCCATCCCCGGAGACGGTATCGGGCGGGAAGTGTTGCCGGAAGGCATACGAGTATTGCAGGCGGCGGCAGCGCGCTGGGATCTGTCGCTGGAATTCGACACCTTCGAGTGGGCCAGCTGCGACTACTACCAGCACCACGGCCAGATGATGCCGGACGATTGGTTTGAACAGCTCAAGGGCTTCGACGCCATCTATTTCGGCGCCGTCGGCTGGCCGGATACGGTGCCCGATCACATTTCGCTGTGGGGTTCACTGCTGAAATTTCGCCGCGACTTCGAGCAGTACGTCAACCTGCGCCCGGTACGGCTGTTTCCCGGCGTGCCCTGCCCGCTGGCGAACAAACAGCCGGGCGATATCGATTTCTACGTGGTGCGCGAAAATACCGAAGGAGAGTACTCCTCGCTCGGCGGACGGATGTTCGAAGGCACCGATCGCGAGATGGTGATCCAGGAATCGGTCTTCACCCGTCAGGGCGTGGACCGCATCCTGAAGTACGCCTTCGAGCTGGCGCAGCAGCGCCCGCGCAAGCGCCTGACTGCAGCCACCAAGTCCAACGGCATGGCCATCAGCATGCCGTACTGGGATGAGCGCGTGGCGGAGATGGCGCGCCAATACCCTGATATCGCCTGGGACAAACAGCACATCGATATTCTGTGCGCGCGCTTCGTGCTGAACCCCGAACGCTTCGACGTGGTGGTGGCCTCCAACCTGTTCGGCGATATTTTGTCGGATCTCGGCCCGGCCTGCACCGGCACCATCGGCATCGCGCCGTCGGCCAACCTGAACCCGGAGCGCAACTTCCCGTCGCTGTTCGAGCCGGTACACGGCTCGGCGCCGGACATTTTCGGCAAAAACATCGCCAACCCGATCGCCATGATCTGGAGCGGCGCGATGATGCTGGACTTCCTCGGCGACGGCGATGCTCGCTACCGCCAGGCGCACGACGGCATCCTGCAGGCGATTGAGCGCATTATCGCCGACGGGCCGCGCACGCCGGATATGCGGGGCGGCGCCTCCACCCAGCAAGTCGGCCAGGCGATCGCCGCCCTGCTGCAACGCTAAACGCCGTTGATTTTCCTGCGCAGGGCGCCCTTTCGCGCCCTGCTTTGCCACGTCCGTTTTTCCGCTTCGATCGCCGCCGCAAATCCACTGAAAATCCCCCCAGAAAGCACGCCAATACCCCGGTCAAGATCACAACAAATTGTTTACATACTGTGTTTTATCCTTTTACAGATGCCCCAATTGTGGCCCTCCTGTAATTTGTGCACACTCAAAAATGTTAATGAAGAGTAAACATTTCCGGCGGCGTTCCGCCGGGGCGCTTGCTCCTCGCGGTGTAACAAAACAAAGGGTTCAAACCAACAGGGCCCGGGCGCACCCTACGCTTCGCGCACCGGCCCACCACCGATAACAGGAGTTCACTCCCATGCAGAGCAATCCTAAAAAGGATGTCACGCTCATCGCCATCAGCCTGTGCAGTATTGCGCTGATCGCCATTTGCCTGATGCTCTTTCCGGCCCAATCCGCGCTTATCGCCAACACCATTTTCAACGGCGTCACCCGGCTGTTCGGTTCAACCATTCAAATCCTGGTGCTGATCGCCCTGCTGGTGGTGCTGTATCTGGCGTTGAGCAAATACGGCAACATCCGCCTCGGCGAAGGCAAACCGCAATACTCCACGCTAGCCTGGCTGTTCATGTTCATCTGCGCCGGCCTGGGCTCGTCCACCCTGTACTGGGGGGTGATGGAATGGGCGTATTATTACCAGACGCCGGGGCTGAACATCGCGCCGCGCACCCCGAAGGCGCTGGAATACAGCATCAGCTACTCCTTCTTCCACTGGGGCCTGAGCGCCTGGGCGACCTACGCCCTCGCCTCGCTGATCATGGCCTACCACTTCCACGTGCGTAAGAACAAAGGGCTCAGCCTGTCGGGGATAATTTCCGCCATCACCGGCGTGCGCGCCA